>NZ_JACHFK010000018.1 GCF_014201805.1 Deinococcus metalli
TTCCCGTCGCCGGACGGCCGGTGGATCGCGTTCACCTCGGCCCGGGGGGGCCAGGCGCAGGTGTGGGTGATGCGCCCGGATGGTTCCGAACGGCAACAGGTCACTTCTGGCGCACCGCATAGCTTTCCGGCCTGGAGTCCGGATGGACGCGCGCTGGTGTGTACCCAGGGAACACCGACGGCGGAGGTGCCCAAGGGCCATCTTGCGGTGGTGGCCGTATCCTGACCAGCGCGCGGATCTCCGGCCCGTACGGGATGCTGGCCAAATCCGAACGTAGGGATTAGTGCTGTGCCCTAACCTATGGGGCGAGTCGCGCGGCCCGACAAGCGTATTTCAGGGCTGTCAGACCACGGGCAGGGTCATTGCGGTGCTCTGCTGAGATGAATGGAGTCAGCACCCTCTGACCTGGTCGGCCACACCAGCAACTGCTGTATCCGGCTGGGAGCGCGAACTGTGGTGACGCCACAGGGACAGATGGATGATTGGGATCACCCTGAACGGGTGTGCGCCTGGCGCCTGACGGTTCACGCTAGGGCCGCCGGACCGTGTCCGTGAGGCGTTCGGTGCGGAGTCGGTCCCGATGATCGAAGAGGGACCGGAAGGCCAGGTGGGTCACTGCCAGACTGCCGAGAGCTGAGCTGGCCGATAAGACGAACATGATCACGATCTGGTAGCGCACGGCGGTGCTGGGAGCCGCCCCTGCGAGGATTTGTCCGGTCATCATGCCCGGCAGGCTGACCAGTCCCATGACGGCCATGCTGTTGAGCACGGGCACCATGCCTGTCCGGACAGCCGCCGTGATGGCGCGGTGCGCGGCCTCTGCCCGTGACGCGCCCATGGCCAGCAGGCCTTCGATCTCGCCCCGGTGCGTGATGACGTCGGATGTAAAACGGTCAAGGGAGAGGGACACGCCGGTCAAGGTGTTGCCCAGCACCATGCCGAGGATGGGCACGGCGTACTGGGCCGTGAACCACGGATGAATCTGGAGGATCCCGGACAGCGTCAGACCCGTCAGCAGGAATGAACTTCCGAACACGGCCAGAAAGCTGTCGAGGTACACGCCTGGGTAGCGCCTGGGGGAGCGGCTGACGGCGGCGTGTCCAGCCAGCACTGTCATGATCAACCCGATTCCGATGACCGGGACCGGGTGCTCAAGGGCGAACACCCAACCGAGGATCAGCCCGACAAGCAGCAGCTGCACGGTCATGCGGAGGCTGGCCATGATGATATCGCGCTCCAGACCCAGCCGCAGCCGCCACGACAGGATGACGCTGATCAGCATCAGGAGCGTTGCCAGGAGGAGCTGCAGCGGGCTGATCGGAACGCTCATCCTGGCACCACCGGCAGCAAACGGGTCGCCACCCGTGCCCGCTGGACGGGATCGTGGGTCACCCAGATCACTGCCCGTTCCGGCCCGTCAATGAGCCACTGTGCCAGGAGCGCTTCGGCAGCGTGGGTGGTTTCGGGATCGAGCGACGCGGTGGCTTCGTCCAGCAACAGCAGCGCCGGGTTGAGGAGCAGCGCCCGGACGAGGGCAAGCACCTGCCCCTCCCCACCCGAGAGGGTGGAGGCATTCAGCTGCAGGAGGTCGGGTCGGTGTAACGCAGTCAGCCAGCGCGCCGCAGCGTCCTGTTCAAAGCGCCGCGCAGCGTGAACCTTGAACTGGAAGGGCCGCTTCAGTTCATCCAGCACTGTTCCCGTGCCGACGAATGGGCGTTGGGGAAGGTACATCACCTGTGACCGGTATGCTGGCATCGCCCACTGCGCCTGCGGCCGTCCGGCCAGCGTGATCTCGCCCGTCTCCAGCGGGTCGAGACCGGCCAGGGTCCGCAGCAGCAGGGTCTTCCCGCTCCCGGAAGGTCCAGTGACCGCGACCCGGTCGCCCGGGTTGACGGTGAGCTCCACGCCTGACCAGACGACGCGATCAGCGACGGTTCGCCGCAGATCAGTGGCGCTCAGCAGCACGACGCTTCTCGAGTTGGTTCAGTGGATGGCGGCGGAACAGAATCTGGAACGCTGCAGTCGTCCAGAGCACGCCCACAGCCCACGCCGCCACCACGTCCGACGGGTAGTGCACGCCCAAGTACATCCTGGAGAGGCCGACCAGCAGGGTGCAGACGCTGCCCACGACCACCGCTGGCTAGCGGTAGCGGGTGGGCCAGGCCAGCAGCACCAGGGCCAGAAAAAAGCTGATGGTGGTGATGGAATGCCCACTCGGGAAACCGTAGTCCGTCTCTGGGGCCGGCGAGATCCACAGGTGTGGCCGGACGCGGCGGAACAGAACCTTGATGGTCAGCATGAGGGCGCCGGAGCCCGCAACGGCCAGCAGGATGAAAACGGCCCAGCGGTGGTGACGACGGAACCAGAACAGCGTACACACGGCCAGTGTGATGAACGGCAGGCTGGACAGCCCAGCAACGGTCGTGATGAACACCATCACCCTGTCCAGGGCGGGGGTGGCGAAGCGGTGGATGAACAGGAGGGTGGGGACATCGAAACTGAAGCCGCCCTCGGACCACACTTCCTGCGCTGTCTTCGCGAAGATGGCCAGGGGCAACAGGACGAGCAGCAGGGCCAGCAGCAGTGTGGGAAGGCGTGACGTGATGGCATTGGGGAACATACGGATCAGCGGACTCCTGACGAAACGAAGAAGGATCGGAGGACGTAAGCGGCAGACCATCCACCGCCGGACCGGGGTTCAGGGTGTGGCTGAGGACACCTCGACTGGCCGCTCAAGCACCACCTCACGGTCAGGTAGACCACGTGCCTGCAGGTTGCTCAATAGCGCCTGCAGGGTGGTCAGCGGCGCCAGCACCTGAACGGTCACGGGCATCCGGTCCGGTTTGACCTCCAGCAGCAGCAGATCCACCACCACGCCATGGCGTCCGAAGCCGGCGATCCCCGGACGCGAGCTGGCCCGCAACGCATTCAGTGTGCGGGCCACCTCGAGAATCGTCTCAGAGGCTGGCCGGCCCTCCATCCGGTCGCCGACGAGAAGATAGATACGCAGCACGGCCAACGTCGCCGTCACGGCGTTCTCTGAAGCGTTTGTACATGTTGCGTGGTGATCAGCGTGGACGCGGGGAGCTCCGGCGTGACCCCACTCAGGAAAGAGTCGATGGCGGCGGCCTCGTCAACCAGTTCAACAATGACCGGCAGGTTCTGGGCGAAGTGGAACAGCGCGGCCCGGCGCAGAACGCCGTCAGGGCCGAAGCCGAGGCTGCCCTGGGTGACCGTGGCTCCGCGCAGCCCCGCCGCTTTCGCGCGCTGAAGCAGCCAGTCAGAGGCGCTTTCGCCGTGAATATGATCGGTGGCGCCAAGATAGACCTTGAGCAGCACTGCGTCCAGCCAGGTCATCCCAGGCCTCCGATCCGCCCCGCAATCCAGCGGCCAAACAGCACGGCGGCGTAGCCCATGAGGAGATTCCCGAAGATGTACAGCGCGCTGCGAACGCCCTCTCCGCTTCGCAAGAGCAGGTCACTTTCCCATTCGAACGTGCTGAACGTCGTGAATGCTCCGACAAAACCCGTACCGAACGCCAGCCGCAGCTCCGGACTGATCAGCCCTCGGGCATTCAGCGCGATGGTCAGACCCAGTAAGAAACTACCGACGACGTTGATCAGCAGTGTGCCGAGCGGGAAGGCTGCCCAGCTTCCCTGGGCAAGTCGGCTTTGCACCAGGGTATTGAGTGCGTAGCGGGCCAGGGCGCCGAGTGCGCCGCCGAGTGCAATTCCAATCCAGATTGGCATGCGAACTCCCGGCGTCCTGAGAAAGAAGTAGGCATAATCAGCTGGACGCTGGGCGGTTCGAGGTGCATGCCATCACCTGGTCATTGAGCATAGCAGTTCTTATTCCCCGCTGGCGGCCACGCCCGAGCCGGACTCGGGCAGCGGCTGGGGGCTGAGGAGTTCGTTGGCCCGCACGAAGGCCTCCATGAAGCGCGGCTCGATCTGGGTCTGGGTGCGGTACGCCCGCACCGCCTCCAGCTTGTGCTCACGCTGCTCGTCTGTCAGGTCCACCCGCGTCCACGGCAGCCGGGTCGCCAGCGGCGGCACCGTCAGCGGCAGCTCGGCATGCAGGCCCTTGGGCACCGGCCATTCCAGCCCGCCGTGCACCACCCAGAAGTGCAGCCGGTCCGCCTGCCCGCGCCGGCTCATGAGTTGCAGGGCGATGTACGACAGGGTGTGGTGATCGGTGTGGAAATCCTGCGGGGCGGGGGCCAACACCAAGTCAGGCTGCACCCTGTCCAGCACCCGCGTGATATCGGCCTCCAGCGCCTCACCGGTAAAGGGCGCGCCGGGCGTCAGGGCGCCCGTCACGTACACCGCGTCGGCGCGGGTGCGTGGCGCGGTGTAGGGCTGGGTGAAGTTGGTGGTGAACAGCCGGAACAGCCCGCCGTCCGGGTAGCCCAGCATGTAGGTGCGCTGCGCCGGCACCCCCAGTACGGCGGCGGCCCGGCGGGCCTCGCCCACGCGGGTGTTGCCCAGGGCGCGCATGTTCTGCGGACCGGGCTTCAGGGTGCGCTCGGTCAGGGCAGCGTCGAACTCGAAGCCGTCGCCGGCCGTCATCCACGCGATGGACACCTGCGCGCCGGCGGCCTGGGCCTGCTGGAGCAGGCCCGCACAGCACAGCGTCTCGTCGTCGGGGTGGGGCGAGAGCATCAGCACGCGCTGCCCGGCGCGGAACGGCGCGGCGGCCGGCAGGGCGGCGACCCGCTCGCCGCTGCGGTCAAAGAGGCGGCCCACGACCGGCGAGTTGATCCACACGGCCAGCGCCAGCAGGCCCAGCACCACGAGGACGATCCAGAGGCGGGGGCGGTGGCGAGCGGACAGTCGGGTCATCGGGCCCACTGTAAGCGACGGGAAAAGCAGATGACACTCCATTTTACGGTGCCCTTCGTCGGCGCCGCTCCCTAAACGCGGCGTGCGGCCCGGGCTCATCCCAAGCCGGTGGGAGCTCCCTACTGTCGAGTCGTGCGATCCCTTCTGCTCACCACGCTCCTTCTCGTCTCCACTGCCGGTGCGCAGACAGGTACGGCGCCGGTGCCTAAGGTGCAGACGCCCCCAGCGAACAGCGGCAGTGTGCCGGGCGAAGTTCAGCCGGTGGCGCCCGGCGCACGCCAGGCAGAGGCGCTGCCGCAACTGACCCTGACGCCAGCGCTTCCCGAGCTTGAGCGGCTGGACTACCGGGGGAATGGATTCATTGAGGTCGCGCACGGCATCGTGCTCCTTCCGTCAGGCGAGCAGGGACTCGCCCGTCGCCGCCAAGTGGCGCTGGACGTGGCCAGCCGAGCCCTGACTGCCCGGCCTGAACTGAACGAAGTCGACGTGAGTGTGTATGACCGGGACTCGTATGGGGGTTTTGGTGGTCCGCTGCCGCTCTTCACTGCGTCTGTGCCGCGCGCACGACTGGCCGAGTTCCAGGCCTACGTGCAGGGTCAGGGTACGTACGACCGGGCGTATGAGGGCGGCGCGCCCGCCACCACGTCCCCAACGGTGATTGCACGGGTGCGCGAGGACGCCCTGACATTCTTCGGCAGTTCCGCCGACCGACTTCGCCAGCGCCTGACGCAAAGCGTGTCCCAGTCCCGCGGGGGCGAGCGCGACGGTCTGCTCTTCCGGGGGCCGACGGATCGGCGCGTGGCGGCACTGACCTTCGACGACGCGCCCCATCCCCTGTACGAGCCCCTGCTGCTGGACCTGCTGCGCCGTGCAGATGTGAGGGCGACCCTGTTCGTGATCGGGCGCAACGCGGTCGCGTACCCGTACTTCGTGCGCGATATGGTCGAGCAAGGCCATGAGGTCGGCAACCACACCTACCATCACGTTCGGTTGCCCGGGTTGAGTCCAGCGCAAGTCCAGGCTGAACTCGCGCAGGCCAACGCCGCCATCTCGGCTGTGACCGGGCAGGCCGTACGCTATTTCCGGCCGCCCGGGGGCGATTACTCATCCCTGACCCTTCAGGTGGCCCGTCAGGAGGGGCTGACCACGACCTTCTGGACAGATGATCCGGGAGACTTCGACAACCCGGGTGACGCCGTGATCGAGTCGCGCCTGGTGTCTCATCTCCGACCTGGCGGCATTGTGCTGCTCCACGACAATGCGCCTGAGGCCATCGACGTGCTGCGTGAGTTCCTGCGTGTGGCGCGGGAGCGTGGAGTCACTCTAACGACCGTGAGCCAGATGGTCGCGCCGCGCTGAGTGGCCGGATATTTCACGCAGTTATCAGAACTGATGGACGAAGACAAGATGGTCGCCAAGGGGCCAAGCTATTGCGGCTCCTACGGATAAACCAGACCTGCCCGCAGGGCATAGACCGCCGCCTGCGTACGGTTGTGCACGCGCAGGCGACCAAAGGTTCTGGTGAGCTGATTACGCACCGTCTTCTCCGAGACGTGCAGTTGCGCGGCGATCTGTCGGTTGCTCAGGCCACCGGCAAGCAGCGTCAGCAGGGCGCGGTCTCCCTCGCCCAGCGCGGGAGCGGTACAGGTGGGCGGCAGAGGGGCCGGGGGACCTGCCGGAGAGAAGTCTCCCCGATGCACAGCCCGGATCAAGGTGGCGAGCGCCCGCAGGTCGGCCGTCTTGGGCAGGCACACTTGATACCGCCCCGGCGCGGCTCCCAGATCGTCCGTGAGCGCGATGACCCGGCTGCGCGGCGCGGCGCTCAGGAGGGCACCCAAGAGGGACGGTTCCGGCCCGGCCACGCCGCCAGGATCCAGCAGGATCACGTCAGGGCGCAGGTTCGCCGCGTACCGCACGCCTGCCGGGCCATCTGCCACGTCGGCGACCACCTGGAAGCCCGCAGACGACAGGGCGCGCCGCAACCCCTGGCGCAGCAGGGTCTGGCGGGCCAGGATCATCACGCGTGCTGTAGAGGAAGGAGACATGCGGCGCTCCCTTCACTCTTCCGGATCCGGGCAGAACGACTCAGTGAGCAGCGGCCCGTAGTAGTGAATGAAATGGCCGCCGTACCTGCGCAGCAGGTGACACATGCGCCGCGCCTGCGCTTCGTGATGCACGTGAACCACCAGCAGGACGTGTCCACTGGACAATTCCAGCTCGTAGAGCCGGGCGTGCTCGTACTCGTCCGTGAGCTTCTGGACGCTACGGCGCAAGCGGGCGAGCAGGCCGTGCCGCTCCCCGCTGAAGTCGAGTCGCGCCTCACCAGTTTCGCCGATCAGGAGTTCCAGGTCGTGCTCATCCAGGTGCTCCCGCTCCAGCAGGGCGTGCAGGGCCGCCTGCGCGTGGTCGAGGTCATCCAGCACGGCGATCAGGTGGTTGGCGAACGAGGCCAGCATCCGGGGGCGGTGAGGGGTGATGTCGGTCATGTGGGCAACCTCCTTCCAGAGTGCAGGAAGTCGGTGGGACTGTGCCGCGGTTCGGTCATGGCTGTTCCGCCGCCTGGGTTGGTTCTGTTATGCGCGTTTCCGGTGTGTAGTGGGCGCTCAGGTAGGCGATGATCTTCCCGGCAGTCTCGTCGCTGATGAAGGTCGCACCGTACTTCTCCTTCATCTTGTACACCTCGTCGTGCCACGTGCTCCCCGGCAGAGGCGGCTGAGACGAAATGAAGGTGGTGGCGTGGCAGACGCTGCAGTTCGTCTGCACCAGTTCCACGTCCTGGCCGGGAATGAGCGGCGGTGTGTCCTGCGGGATGGTGCCAATGGCGTAGTTGGCATCGGTGGTGTAAGGCGTCCTGGCCACTTGATCAATCACGCCGCGTCGCTGATCGACGTACTGGGCAACGGTGGTAGCTGGCATGGTGGTCGCCTGCCCATTCTGGGACGCTGTCATGACGGCACCTGACGTGCCGCTCCCTGGCGCTGCGGTGGTCGAGGTACCTCCAGAGTGGCTGGCTGGGTTTGCGTCTGGCCTGATAGTGAGTGCGAACAAGGGCGCGGCGATGGCGAGCGCCCCCAGCGGGATGAGCAGGGCCTTCAGTACCGGTGATTTCATGCTGTTCCTTACCCGGCACGGCCGACGGTGACCGTCTGGCGCTCGGTGGTGTTCCACAGGTACCCGGATGGATTCCAGATGGCGTCGTCCGTCTGCGTGGCACCGCTGGCGTCCGTCGCCCGCACCGCCAGGGTGTAGGTTCCGGCGTTTTTTGGCGTCCAGGCGAAGCTCCAGGGCCGGAACGCGTATTCACCGTGGTCTTCACCCAGGTTCGCTTCCTTCCACGTCTTGCCGTCGTCCGTCGACACCTCGACCTTCGTCACCGCGCCGCGCCCGCTCAATGCCAGGCCAGACACGGTCATCGGCAGCCCAGCGGGCACCTTCACGGTCTCATCGGGCGTCACGATGAACGACCGCACCGGCATGCTGCCCACGGGCCGGAACGTCACCGTCTTGTCTTTGACCGCCTGCGGCGTGGTTGTCCCCCGGAGATTGTCGGGCTGGAGGTAAGCGGTCGCCATCCAGAAGTTGCTGTCCTTCTCGGTCAGCAGCCGAATGAAGCTCAAGGTCTTCAGCCAGTAGGTGGCAAAGTACCCGGGCACGACCAGCCGCACCGGGAAGCCGTTGACCAGGGGCAGGGGCTGACCGTTCATGGCATACGCGACAACACACCGGTCAAGCACTGGGTCGTCCAGGTTCAGGCTCTTCTTGTACTCCGCGCCGCCGCTGCCGGGTGCGCCCGCCCCCCGATCCAGGCCCTGGAACTGCACCTGCACGCTGCCCGCCTTCACACCGGCCTTCCCCAGCAGGTCGCGCAGCCGCACCCCCGTCCAGGTGGCGCAGCCCATCGCCCCATTCCCCCACTGTCCGCCGGGACGGCGCGGCTGAAACCGGGCGCGGCTGTTCCCGGTGCACTGCATCACGGCGTTCACGGTGACCGGCTCGAACTCGCTCAGCAGCTGAGCCAGACTGAAGTCCACGCTTCGATCCACGTGGCCCTCCAGTTTTAGCCGCCAGGTGCTCAGGTCGATGCTGGCTGGGAAGATCGAGAGGTTGGAACGGATGAAGAACGCGGCGGTCGGCGTGAAGGCGCTGGCGAAGTAGGCGCGGGGTGTCTCGTAGAGCGGTGGCCGGTCGACCAGTCGGATCAGCGGCACCTTCTGCGGCAGGGTGATCAACGGCCCCAGGCCGTTCCAGGTGCTCAGGGGGCCGGGGCCGCTGAAGATCGGGGCAGCGCTGGTGGGTACGCTGCGCTGGGCCAGGGCGCTGCGGCCCAGGGCGAGGGTGGCCCCCGCTCCGCCCAGCAGGGCCAGGGCCGAGCGGCGCGAGAGCGTAGGGTGTAGGTCGGTGTCGTCGTTCATGTGGCCTCCAGAAGATTGAGAGCGGGGAAAGCGCGAGATGCACTGGCATGGACGCCAAGGTGCTCAAGGACGGGGCAGGCCGGTTTCCTTCGACAGGGGTGGGCTCTGGAACAGGTGACCGTGCCATGCGCCGTGAGTCGTGCGGGCCGTGACCAGGATCCAGAGAGCCGCCAGGATGACGACCAGCACGTGTCCCAAGGTGGTGAAGAAGCCCAGGTGGGTCAGGGCAGCGAGCCCGAAGGTGGCGGCCGTGTACACACCGAGCGGGAAGGTCAGGCCCCACCAGCCCAGGTTGAAGGGTAGGCCGCCCTTGAGGAACCGCAGGGTGGTCAGGGTCGCCAGGGCGAGCCACCACGCCCCGAACCCCCAGAGCATCACGCCGCCGACCAGGCCCACGCCCACGGCAACCGGGGCCAGCGCGCTCAGCCCCTGGGCCTGGAGCACACGTGGAGCGGCCTCCCCGAGTTGCAGCAGCGCCAGTGCGCCCGTGCCCAGCGGCCCCAGCGGCAGGAACATGCTCACGCCCAGCTCGGCGCCCGGGAGGTTGTGTTGCGCGAGGCGCAGCACGAGGATCGTGATGATCATCAGGGCCAGCGGGACCGAGAGGGCAAACAGCACGTAGCCGGAGTACACGAGCGTTCCAGCGCCCGCGACATCCAGGTGCGGCGCGATCAGTCCGGCGCTGGCAGCCGCCACCTCCGAGGCCACCACGGGAAGCAGCCACACCGCCGTCATCTTCTCCAGCGCGTGATCCTGACGGGTGAACATCAGGTAGGGCACCAGCAGGCCGACGGCGGCCGAGAGCAGCGCGTCGAAGGCCCAGAGGTCGCGGGCCAGCCGCGCCGCGTCCAGCCCCCAGTGCGGCACACCGAAGGTGATCAGGCCGTTCACGATGGTGGCCAGTCCCATCGGGACGGCTCCCAGGAACATGCTCTGCACCGGGTGGTGGAGTGTGGCCCGGCTGTCGGCCGGGTACATCACGATGCGGGCCAGCGAGAGCAGGGTGAACAGCGCGAACAGCGCCATATTCAGCGCCCACAACACCTCGCCGATGGCTGCTGTCCCTGGGAGGGGCAGTTTGGGCAGCATCAGTGACAGGATGCCGGTGCCCATACAGGCGGTAAACCAGTTGGGCGTGAAGCCCCGGATGGCCTCCGTGGGGGCCGCCAGCCGGTTCAGCGGGTGCGTAATGGTCATACCCACAGGGTAGGGATGCCAAGCTATAAACTCAAATAGCATCTCATAGCAGCGACCCAAATTTGGTGTATATCACGAGCATGTCCCTGAACCCCGAGCATCTCCTCACGTTCGTTCAGGTGGTACGGCACGGCAGCTTGAGCGGGGCGGCAGAGACCCTGAACCTGACGCAACCCGCGGTGTCCAGCCAGATGAAGCTGCTCACGCACGCGGTTGGAGAGCCGCTGTTCACCCGACACCGCTCTGGCGTGACCCTGAACACAGCGGGGGAAGGCCTGCTTCCCCATGCGCTGGCGCTCACCCGCGCGCTGGACGGTGCCCAGGGCTACGTGCGTGATCTACGCGGTCTGGCGTCTGGCACACTCAGCGTGGCCGCGAGCAGCACCATCGCGGCAGCCATCGTGCCGGCCGTACTCGCCCTCTTTCACGCGCAGTACCCGGCAGTGGCCATTCAGGTGCGCCAGGGCAACACCAGCGAGGTCATGACCGCACTGCACGGTGGTCAGGTCGAGCTCGCACTGATCGAGGGCTCGCCAGGCCCCCTCGGCCCTGATCTGCAGGCCGAGGTCTTCGCTGAGGATCACCTGGTGCTGGTCACGTCTCCAGACCATCCACTGGCGCGTGCTGGAAGCGACCTGACGGCCCTGCCACTGGTGTGGCGGGAACGCGGATCCGGCACGCGGGAGGTGGCCGAACTCGCGCTGGCCCGGGCCGGTCTGTCAACGATCACGCTCCTGGAACTCCCCGGCACGGAGGCCGTCAAGGAAGCGGTGATCGGTGGCCTGGGAATGGCCTTCCTGTCTGATCTGCGGGTGCGGCGTGAACTGCGAGCAGGGATTCTCACGCAGGTGCCCGTGCAGCTCCCCGGACTGCGCCGGCCGCTGACGCAGGTCACACCCCCGCCAGAGCAGCAGTCCCGCGCCGCTCGGGCGTTCCTGCACCTGTTGCAGCACACCGCGCAGAACGCCACGGATGCTGGGCCAGGCGGAACCTGAAGACGGTTCGGGCCTGCCTACAGGCGTGTCTGGCTGTTGGATACACAACGGCCTTACTACCTTCTGTCGATCACCGAACAGCAAGCGCGTGGAGTTGCAGGTCATCGTGGTTCAGGGCGTCGGAGCGGAGGGAATCCGGGCGTTGCGCTAAGCGTCAGATACTTGACGAACGTGTCCTCCGCTTCTCACCTATTGCGCCTGAATGCAATGCGTCGGCTCTGGTAGAGGGTAAAATGCAGCGTTCTGCCTCCGCTATGGTGCCGGAGGCTAGCGGGTCAGCTGGTCAAGCACCTCGCGCACGGTGGTCGGGAGCAGGGCGAGCGGCGCGCTCACGGCGTGGTACCCCAGAGTGACCTCCGGGGACTCCAGGCCGACGCTGGCCAGCAGCCCGTGATCCACCTCAGCGTCGACCAGACTGCGCGGCAAGATGGCGACGCCGACGCCGCGCACCAGAGCGTCCTTGACGGCCAGGAAAGACCCCAGCTCGAGCTGTGCCCAGGGCGACACGCCGGCGTGATCCAGCAACTTCGCGGCGCGTTTGCGGACGCTGGACTCAACCATCGGGAGCAGCAATACCTCACCAGCCAGCGCGTGTAACGGCGCGTATCCCTGCCCGTTCAGGACGTGCCCTGGGGGCACGATGAGCCGCAGGTCTTCGCTCGAAAAACGGCGCGCCTCCAGGCCCTCAGGCAGCACCTGACTGGCGTCCACGGTGAGGGCCGCGTCGAGTTCGCCGCGGCCCACCCGCGCGATCAGTTCCGGGGTGTGCGCGGCCTGAATGGTGACGGTGGGCGTGCCCCGCTGGAAGGCGGCGGCGAGGTGCACGGCCCGGGGCGCCAGCGTCCAGGACACCCCCAGTTGTACCTGCGTTTTGAGCCGGTGGCGCTTGTCGTGCGCCAGTTCGGAGACGCGCTTCATGGTGCGCGCGAGGGTCTGGGCATGCGGCAGCAGGTCGAAGCCGGCGGGGGTGAGGGTGATGCCGCGCGCGTGACGAATGTACAGCGGCTCGCCGATCAGGGTGTGTAACGCCCGGAGCTGACCGCTCACGGCCGGCTGGCTGAGGTTGAGGTACTCGGCCGCCTTGCTGACACTCCCCAGTTCGGCCACCACGTTGAAGGTCACCAGGTACTCCGGATTGATGCGCACGGACGCAGCCTATCAGCCTTTCTCCAATGATATCAGCCACTCCTATAAATCCTATTCTTTTATGCGATTTGCATTTGGGCAAACTGGCGGCGACACTTCCAGATATCCCCTGGAGGTATATATGCGGCACCAGATCCTGATTATCGGCGGCGGTTCGGCGGGCATCTCCGTAGCGGCCCGCCTGCGCCGCCGCGATCCCTCGCTGAGTGTGGCGGTCATCGAACCCAGCGAAGTGCACTACTACCAGCCGTACTGGACGCTGGTCGGGGCCGGCATCGTACCCAAGGAAGCCAGCGTCCGACTGGAATCCAGTGTTATGCCGCGTGGCGTGACCTGGATCCGTGACCGCGTCGAGCGAATCGAGCCGGATGCAAACGCCGTCGTCCTGTCCAGCGGCCAGCGTGTCGAATACGAGCAACTCGTCGTCGCGCCAGGGCTGCGGATCGACTGGGAGAAGGTCAAAGGCCTGAAAGAAACGCTCGGGAAGAACGGCGTGTGCTCTATCTACGACTACCAGCAGGCCGAGAAGACCTGGGAGATGATTCGTACCTTCCAGGGCGGCCACGCCATCTTCACCGCGCCCGCCACGCCCATCAAGTGCGGCGGCGCGCCACAGAAGATCATGTTCCTGGCCGAGGAAACCTTCGTCCAGCAGGGCATAAAGCATAACAGTCAGGTCAGCTTCTACACCGGTGGCGGCGTCATCTTCGGTGTGAAGGTGTACGCCGACGCGCTCCAGAAAGTCGCCGACCGCAAAGACTTGGACTACAAATTCAAGCATGATCTGCACGAGATCCGCCCCGAGTCGCGCGAGGCGGTGTTCTGCAAGACGACCGACGCTGGTCTGGAAGAAGTCGTCGTCAAGTACGACCTGCTGCACGTGGTGCCCCCCATGAGCGCTCCGGCCTTCGTGCAGGAGAGCCCGCTGGCCCTCCAGGAAGGCCCTCTCAAGGGCTGGATGGCGGTCGACCACACGACCCTCCAGAGCACCACGCACCCCAACGTTTTCGGTCTGGGCGACGTGATTGGCACGCCGAACGCCAAGACCGGCGCGGCCATCCGCAAGCAGGCCCCCACCGTCGTGACCAACCTGCTCGCGGCGCGCCAGCACCTAACCATGACCGGGGCATACGACGGCTACGGGTCGTGCCCGCTGGTGACCGGGCGCGGCAAACTGATCCTGGCCGAATTCAACTACAAGAACGAGGCCACGCCGTCGTTCCCCTTTGATCAGGCCAAGGAGCGGTACGACATGTACCTGCTCAAACGGCACGGCCTGCCGTTCCTGTACTGGAATCTGATGCTCAAGGGCCTGGCCTGAACACGCTGCTGGCCGGTTGACGCCAGCCCGGCCAGCGTCATGTGACCTTCAGGCCGGCGCTGAGGCGTCGTCGGCCTGATCATGAAGCGTCACGCGCCGGCCGTGAGGCGAGGCCGGAGTAAAAGTGGCCTGGCCGCCGTGAGTCTGCACGACGTGCTTGACGACACTCAGGCCCAGTCCGGTTCCAGTGGGTGTCGGCCCGGTAGAACTCCTCGCCCAGATGGCGGAATGCGGCGTGTGGGCGCTCTGGCCCGTCATCTTCAACCCTCAAGGACGAAATGGTTGCCCCGAAGATCATGATCGATTGAATGGTTGGGGCAAGAGATCGTAGTTTGGATATGACGTTGACGCAACGGATTCCGTTCTCGACTCGCTTCATGACCGGACAGCACCCTGAGACTGGGAACGAACCACAACGCGCCGACCTTCGTGTCGTCTGCGGCTCTCCCCTATTTGCCCTGGCTGTTGCTGGATCGCCTCACGACAGCCTTCAACTCCAGCTCCGGCAGCCAAGGGATTCGCAAACGAATCAATGACAGACCCGTGCCGACCGATTTCTCATATCCAGTCTTAAATGCTGTTTCTGATACCGGACTCTACATCGGCAGGTCGTCCGACTCGGGTCGCGGCATGCACACGTAATACAGGACTTGCTTAATGCAGTAACTCATTAAATACTGACTGCAGTGGGTTTCGATGCTACTTGGAGGTCGCCCTGACCGCACTACCAGGTACCGACACCTTTGCGTGATCGTTGGATCATCCAACCCACGCATCATCACGATTCAGCGTTCCAGAGCACGTTATCTGGCAGTTGATCCCGACAGATCCGACTACCGACACCTTTGCGTGGTTTGCGCCGAAGACTACCGACACCTTTGCGTGATCGCTGCGTCCCCAGGCCCGACACTTTTGCGTGGTTGGGCAGAAAACAGCGGTCAGGTTAGGCTTTATGCGCCTTGAACCGTACGCCCATCAACCCCACGACACCTTTGCGTGATTCACGCCCAGAACTACCGACACCTTTGCGTGATTCATGGCAAAATCCCCGACACCTTTGCGTGATTCAGACCAGAAAACTGCGGCCAGAACGCACAAGGCGTACTCCCCTGTTGTTGCTTTTATCTTTTACTATCAATCTCAAGAACAACAACAGGAACCTGGATGACTGACGAACCCATCAAAACCACTGAGCGCCGGGACGAGCGAAACATCGCTCGCCTCGGCATCATCAGCATCCAGTCCCGGGTCAATGATGAGGTTCGCACCTGGACGGCCGAGTTTGAGATCGACGGTCGCCCCTACCGCGTCGAGTGCGCGGCGCCCTACGGACGCCCGCACGGTATCGATACCGACATCATTTTGGCCGCCCAGACCTTGTTCGTTCGTAACGGCTGCCCAGAGCACGACTGGCTGCACACCACTGCCTACGAGCTTCGCGGCGCGGCTGGACTGCCAGACAATGGCCGCACGTATGGCCGGCTTCGAGATAGTCTGAAAAGGTTGTGGAGCACGGGTTTCCTGGTGGGTGAGGGCTGGCATGACCCGGTGAGGGGACGCCGCGTGTGGAGTTCGGACACGCTGCGGTACATCGAGCGTATTCGGTACCACGAGATGGACAGCGAACTCGAGCAGCTGCCCGGCCTGGATCCTTCGGCGACCCTCAGCATCAAGCTCGGGGAGCAGCTCGCCCAGAGCATCCGCGAGCGGCATGTGCAGGTGCTCGACGGGCGCCTGCTGGTGCAGCTCGAGCAACCCCCGGCGCGGGCCCTCTACCGGCTGCTGGAGGCCCACCGGGTGGACTTCAGCGGTGAACGCCGGATGACGCTGGAGGTCACCCTGGTCGACTGGCGACTGGCCTGCGGTATTCAGACCGAGCGTCCAGAACTCGTCCGCCGAGCCCTCGCGCCGGCCCACGACGAGCTCAGGTCGATCGGCTACCTGGCCGACGTGGTCATCACCGGTCGTGGGACAGCGCAGACGATCCGGTACCACTTTGCCGAGGCTGGTGCGCCTGACCCCGCGCTTGTCGACCTCCTGATCGGCGCGGGGGTAGGGCGAACCGCAGCCGCGTCACTGGTCGGCGATCACGGTGACAGGGTCGAGATCGCCGTCGCGTTCGTCCGACACCGCCAGCGCGAGGGGGGGGTCAAAAATCCTGCGGGACTGGTCGTCGACTTCCTCCGGAACGACGGGAAGTACGTCCTCCCAGAACATCTTGGTACGGCGCGGCCATCCGTTACGGCCGTGCGGGCTGTGGAAGCCCTCCAGAGGGCTGAGGAACTGGCCGATCAGGAAACCCTGCGTGAACGGTCGCGCGTGGCCGCCCTGAGCCCCTCACAGCAGTACGACGAGGTGCGCCCCTCGCTCAGGCTGCTCCTCAAGCCATTGGGCAAGGATCTGATGGAGGTCTTTGAAGAACGCTGCCGCACGGGCGTACTTCTGGCGCTCGACGAGCGGGATCAGGCTGCTGCGGCCATGGCCGACCTGCGCATCCAGGAGCATCTCGACGCCCTGAGAAAGCGTCTGCAACAGCCGGCGTAGGGTGCCACCCAGTTCGGGAATTTACTGCGATACTGCATTCAGTATCTACTCTATTACTGTATCCAACCCTTGCTTAATGGTGCTGCCTGGTTCGTCCACATGGTTCAACGCCAGCGAGGCCGAGCATAGGTGCGGGGTTCGCTGTGCAGCAGCGCCCTGAACCCACACATGAATTCAGGGCGCATCCAGGTTGGTGTTGCAACTGTCATCGCGGCGCAGCCCTGCGGGGCGGCGTGGTGGATCGGCTCAATACTGCAATACTGCGTTGCTGTCTTGCTCCGATCAGTAGACTAGAATGTGGCCATGGCCCCCACGGTGGTTCTCATCTCCATCCCTTCACAACGCCAGCTGACGTCACGTCGCCAGCCCGATCCATTCCCGGGCGCACGGTCATGAGACTGGCCGTGGCCAACCTCAAGGGTGGGGCCGGCAAGACCACGACAGCGGTTTACCTGGCCAATGCACTCGCGATCGAGGGTCGTACCCTGCTGATCGACGCCGACCCCCAGGGGTCCGCACTGTCGTGGAGCGAGACTGCAGGCTCCTTTCCACTACCGGTGGTGTCCGCGCCGGTCAAGGATTTGAGCCGAAGGGTGCCGCAGCTCGCCGACGGATTCCTCCACGTGGTGATCGATACGCCGCCAGGTGAACTGGCCATCACGCGCTCGGCCATGCTCGCTGCCGAGATTGTGTTGATTCCCATCCCGCCCAGCCTGATGGATCTTGACCGGCTGCGCCCCACCCTCGAGATGCTGGCCGACCTCGAGGGCCTGCATACTCCGCAGATCGTCTGTCTGCTCACCCGGGTTCGCCGCGGTACCCGCAGCAGCCGCGCGGCCCGCGAGGTGTTGACCGAGCTGGGGATGAATGTTCTGGACGCCGAGGTGTCCCTCCGCGAGGCGTATGCGAACGCGTTTGGACTGCCGCTTACAGAAGATCTCGGAGAGTACGCCGATGTGCTCGCAGATCTGCACGGGAAGGTGCGCGCATGACGAAGAGCAAGCCCAGCGACGTCCTCAGCCGCATGAAGGCGGCCGCCAGCCGCGAGAAGCCAGCGAGCACCACTTCGGCGCCGGATGAACCCAGCGTCGACATGCCCCCCACCTCGCCGGCGCCAGCCGTCCCGCGGGCCCGGCGCGTGCGGTTCACCCTTGATCTCAATCCCGAGGTGCATAAAGATTTGAAACGCTTCGCGCTTGAGGCGGATGCGGACGCCAGCGAGGTCATGCGCGCTCTGCTGGCGATCCTGCACTCAGATCCGCAGGTTCGCAACGCAGTGCTTACTGCAATAAGCAAAGGCTGACTTCAGTATTTCAGTAAGAGCCTTAGCTTGTCTCGGAGCTGAGCCTTGACCGACTTCCCAGAGGGTCAGAAACCTGCAGACCACGGTTCGCCCGGCTCTCAAGCGACACTTCGCCAAAGTTCTCGGAAGCGCTGCCTGAGTCGCCACCCAAAGAGGTGCCTCCCCGGCAGCGGAGCGTGGTGATCAAAGAGGGGAGAGGTGGGCTCAGGGACAGCCGATCAGGTGTTTCAGACGTTGCAACTCTGCCCTGGGCAGACGCCGCTTCTGCAGAGGCCACGTGCTGAGCCAGCCGCACAGCTCCCCACGGCTGAATCCCCCGAGTCGCCAAGCCTGTTCGACCAGCCACACTGAGCCGTGGCAGGTTACGCCGAGTCCCTCTGCTTCGGCCCGCAGGAAGCGGTCGCCGGTGAGCAGAATCCGTCCCGCCTGCTGGGCATAGATCAGACACTGCCGGTCACTCAGACTCAGGATCTCGTTGGGATGATTCACGGCGCTCTCCACCAGTGGCTGTTCCACTTCAACTGGGACAATGCCGGCCGCGAGGATCTGCTGCATCAGTCCCGGTTGGAGTTCGTGCATGCACTCCAGCAGTACCGTGGTGAGCACCTCGCAGCGGCCGAGCAACGGGAGGAGACGCAGGCCGCCGACGTAGCCGAGATCCATGAGGACATTGGCGTCGGACAGCAGGATCAAGCGGCGTCGTCCTCAGGCAGCCACAATTCCAGTTCCTTGCGCACCGCCTGCAGTGGCCACCCGAGGATCTCCGCCGCTCTGCTCTCGCCCAGCTGCTCGTTGACCAGTGCGGTGAATACCAGCAGTTCCAGCCGGGGGCGCGCCTGGGATGCCGGGCACTTGGGTTCCGGGGGCTCTGCGAAGTTGTCGGGGTAGCGCTTGCGGAGCTGGCCAAGCTGCATCCCGAACTGGCGATCCGTGATCATGCCCAGATCCCTGGCCCGGTACAGGATGGTCTGCACGCTGGCGCCGTACCGGAGTTTGAGGTCGATCAGCAGCGGCTCGGGCAACCAGCGTCCGCGGTACCCCCGGAGGTCGGCGCGCAGCGCGGTGGCTGGCAAGAGCACAGCGCGTGCAAAGTGGTTGGCCACGTCCTCACGTGGATCCTTCTTGCCCTCCGGCGTGGTGGGTTCCCTGTATTCCCGGCGGTGGAAGATCAGGTGCGCCAGTTCGTGCATGACGGTGAACGCCTGGCGCTCATAGGGCAGCTGGTGCTCTTCCTGGTGGGTGTTCACGAAAATCAACCCACCCCAGTCCTCGGTGTAGGCCGAGAAGCCGAAGACACTGGCTGGCCAGCGGCCCCGGATGACCTTGAGGCCCCGCCGCTCCACGAGCGCGATGGCGTCCCCGAGGGGCGCGTGCTCCACGCCCAGCCAGTCCCGGGTCTCCTCGGCGACGCGCTCGACCTGCTCGGGGTCGAAGCCGGTCATGGGGCGGGATTCGGGCAGCAGGGGAAGCGTGCCGGTGACGCGCTCGACCAGGGCGTAGTCCTGGGCCTTGCGGATCATGAGCGCCTCGTCGAGGTCGCTCAGGGCGCTGCGCTTGTCGGCGCGGTACAGCAGGGTGGGCCGCTCGGCGCCGGGGGAGGTTTCAGGCTGTCGGAGCAGGAGGTCGAGGGGCACGCCGAGGGCGGCAGCGAGGGCGGTGAGCTGGGTCATCGTTGGATCGCGCTGGCCCTTTTCCCAGGCGGCGATGGTCTGACGGGTGACGCCGAGCCGCTCGCCGAGGGCGTCCTGGTTCAGGTTCGAGCGCTCACGGAGCTCCCTGATTCGGGTTGACATATGTTCACTCCTTGACCATAGTATAGCCGCTTTACTGTTTACAATTGTCATATCAGGTGGTACCGTGAGGGACAGAAGGAGGTGACAAATGTGAACCAGAAAATTGGACGGAACGCCGGCACTGGCCGCTTCACCACGGTGAAGATTGCGACCAGCAGGCCACAGACCCACGTGGTCGAGACCATCAAACGCCCTGTCAAGACGAAGTAGAGGTTCCCTATGGGCTTTACCGCACGCCGTTGGATCTTCAACATCCTTTTCGCCCTGTGGTGTGTGAGCGTCGGCCTGGCGTGCTTCAAGCTCTTCCTGCCCTGGTCTGGGGTCGCCGTCACCACGGGCATCGTCTTTGCAGTCGCGGGCGCCATGATCGGGCTGTTCGACCGAGAGCCTGCGTCCCCTCCCTCAGCGGCGAAGCCGAAGGCCCCGTAGCACCCGTCACCCCACCTCCGTTGTGTACCGCCGAAAGACTCCGTCATAACCGCTCAACAGGGGGTGCGCTCTGGACGCCTGCGTCGAGGTCGGGGAATACGGCAGGTCACCAGCGCGCACCGCTGGACACACCGGCAAGCCGGTCACCCCGATCTGCCCATCCCGCACGGTGAGCTGACCCTCCTCAGGGACACGGCACGGGCGCCCTCAGCCTGCCCAGAATCTGCGTGCCAGCGCGACATGTGCGCCCTGACCGGGGCGCGTGGTGCGCCATACTGCCGGAGTGAACCCCGCCGAATTCGCCGCCAAGTGGCGGGAGCTGGCCCCGAAAGTGACGGAACGGGCCGCCTACCAGGAGCACTTCCGTGACCTGTGTGCCCTGGTCGGTCAGCCCACGCCCAGCAGCGACACCACCGGGCAGGACTACGCCTTTGAGAAGCACGTGCAGAAGGTCGGCACGGACGACAGCGGCTTCGCGGACGTGTTCAAGCGCGGCCACTTCGCCATGGAGTACAAGCGCAAGGGCGCAAGGACGGCAAGCCGCTGCTGGTGGCGGGGCTGTGGAACCGCACGGTGACGCCGGACGGACTACTGGAGAGCTGCACGATCATCACGCGTCCACCCACGCCGGATCTGGTGGACGTGCACGACCGCATGCCAGCGCTGTTGCTGAGCAAGGACATCGTGGCCTGGCTGGACGCCCCGCCGGCCCAGGCCCGCACCGCCGCCCTGACCAGCTGGCAGCCGCGGATCCTGACCGTCACGCCCGCCTGATGGGCCGTGACCGGATTCGGCGGGGCAGCCCGGAGGCGGCGCAGCTTGAGGCCGTGCAGCGGGTACGCGCCCTGGAGCTTCACAACGCGCGAGTGCAGCGCACCATCCTGGAACACGAACTCCTGATGGCCCTGGCAGCGGGCGGGGTGGCCGCACATGCGCTGTGGCAGGCCCGACGCAGGGAATTGGTGGCCCTGGGCCTGATGGCGGCCGACGTGGTGATCACACCCAGCGCGTGGACGCCGCAGCCGCCCCCAGCGCCCTATCAGGAACCCCTGCCGCCTACGCCCACGGCCGTCGAGGCCGCGCGGGTGGCCGCTGAGCTGCTGGCCGAACGTCCAGCCATGACCCGTGAGGATCACGTCGCCCTGGGGGTCTACATCGCCCGCCTGCGCGCGCTGCACCAGGAGCTGGGGTGGGAGGAGTAGCGTTCCTGACAGGGCAGGTGCACACTGCGGGAACCCGCTTCCGAGCCCTTGCCACGCGTGGTGGGCCATGCAGGGAAGCAGCGCCGCGGAGAAGCCGGGCACGCGGTCATGGGCAGGGCGGCCCCCAGCAGGCCGAGTAGACTGCCGCGCCGCCCCCCGCACCACCTCAACCCCATGCGTCTCGTGCTGCGCCACCTCCTGGCGGCCTGAGCTCCCCCACCACCCGGTAAGCTCGTAGGACACCACCCAGCGACGTGCCCGCGCAGGAGCTTCCCAGGGCACAGGAGATGAAGCATGCAGCACCGCACACTTGGTCAGGATCACCTGGACGTGTCCGCCCTCGGTCTTGGGTGCATGGGCCTGAACTACCACCGGGGCACCACCCTCCCCGAAGGGGAGGCCATCCAGTTCCTCCGCACCGCCGTCGAACTGGGCGTGACCTTTTTTGATACTGCGGAAGCCTACGGCCCCTACACCAACGAAGCCCTGGTGGGTGAAGCGCTCGCCCCCTACCGGGATCAGGTGGTCATCGCCACCAAGTTCGCCAACGAGTACGACGCGGAAGGCAACCACGTGGGCCTGAACAGCCGTCCCGAGCACATCCGGCAGGTCATCGAGGGTTCTCTTCAGCGCCTCCGCACGGATCACATCGACCTGTACTACCAGCACCGCGTCGACCCCACCGTGCCCATCGAGGACGTGGCCGGCACCGTGAAGGATCTGATCCAGGAGGGGAAGGTCAGGCACTTCGGGCTGTCCGAGGCGGGGGCGGACATCATCCGGCGTGCCCACGCGGTGCAGCCAGTGACGGCCCTGCAAAGTGAATACTCCATCTGGTGGCGCGAGATTGAGCACAACGGGGTGATGCAGGCGCTGGATGAGCTGGGGATCGGCCTGGTGCCGTACAGTCCCCTCGGGCGGGGCTTCCTGACGGGCAGCATCACGGAAACCAGTGCGTTTGGGGCGGATGACAACCGCAGTACGCTGCCGCGCTTCGCCCCGGAAGCCATCAAGGCCAACCTGGAACTGGTGGCGCTCCTGCGGGAGATTGCGGAGCGTAAGAATGCGAGCCTGGCCCAGATTGCACTGGCGTGGTTGCTGGCCAAGCGGCCGTGGATCGTGCCGATTCCGGGAACGACGAAGCGCCACCGCCTGGAGGAGAATCTGGGGGCCGTGAGCGTGGATCTGACGGCGGCAGACCTGACTGACATTGAGCGGGCAGCGGCGGCTGTGCAGATTCAGGGTGACCGGTATCCCGGCGAGGTGAAGGCATAGGGCGGGCGCTGAGGGTTCAGCGGCTGAAGCCACCTCCCACAGCATCCCAGTCCCGCAAGCCGCCCAAAGGCGTGGTGGACACGGACGCGTCCATGCAGCCGTATACCAGCGTGGCCATGATCGCGGCCGTCATGCCGGGTCGCACTCTGGTGCAGGCGGTCACTGTGCGTGACCAACCGCAAGCGGAACTCCTGGCCGTTGAACTCGCGGTACTGCATGCGCCCGTCCACGAGCCCCTGCGCCTATGCGTGGATTGCCGCAATCCCTTCCTCACACAGTCCGGCGGGGAGCCGGGTTCCTGCGTGCTGCGCCACATGACGCTGGCCGCCCTGGGGCTGGGCCGCACGCCCGCTCCCCGAGCGCCACATCGCCTTCGTGCGCGCCCTGGCGTTGCTCGCGGGACACCCCGAGTCCAGCCTGCGCCGGCAGGGTGTTGGGCCCGCGGTGCTGGCTGGACTCGGGGATCGGCTGCTGGCGAGCGTCGACCCCGATGGTCTCGAGACCCGGCTCACGCTGGGGCGGCCATGGCGAGTCGGCTGCCCACAGCCTCCTGAATACCGCGCGTGGCGCCGCCGGCAGGGACTGTGGTCTGGCTGGCCCGCATGACCGGGTGATTCGGGGGAGGTCTGAAGAAATGAGCCGCGCGCCGGCCCAGCTGCCGGCGCGCGGAGTGAACCCGTCGAGCTCAGAAGGTCTGGTACCACGGCCGCCGCGCCGAGACCTGCGCACAGCGGGCCTCAACGTACTGACCCACCCGGCACAGCCGATCCCCCGGCAGCGTACGGAGATCCGCCGTCACCAGGTCGCCGGCCGCGGGATTGTCGTTTGCCCCCACGAGCGCGAGCCGGCCCAGATCCGCGTCCGTGAGCTGCTCCTGGTACCGGACGAGGTGATCCACCTGTTCCAGCCAGTACAGCTGGACGTCCGCATGGCTGCACGCGGCCACGAGGTCCGGATCATGGGCATCAAGCTGGCCACCGGCCAACCAGGCGCTCAGCACCGGGGCCAGCTGCACCTGGGCGCTGTGGGGCTTTCCCAGGTCGTTCATGAGCGTCCGCAGGCCGTAGGGCACGTCGGGGATACGGTGCCGCAGCATGGTGCCGTGCTGGTGATCCACGAGCGTGGGGATACGCGCGTGTGCCAGCGCCGCGAGCAGCCGGTCGGTGGTCGCCGTCGCCTCGGCCAGCACGGCCGCCCGGCTCGGCCGGCCGCGGGAACGGTTCACCCGCGTTCTGCCGGTGGTCTGTCGCACGATCACCACCACCGGCCCCTGCGAGCCGTCGAGCACGGTACCGGTGTCCACGGCAGTCCACCTGTGTGTGGGCCGCCGGCGTTCCCACATCGGGTGGTGTGCCGAGCTGAGATAGACCGAGCCCGATTCACCACGGAGACTGATGGTGGGGCCGGTCAGCCAAAACCCGTGTGCATCCAGGGCGGTGAATAGGGCCACCTCGGAGCCGGTGGTGGCCAGGGCCGCGGGTGAAGCCGACAGGGGAGCCATGTGGTTCGGCGGGGTGGGAAGGATCGTCATGGATACCTCGTGGGCGGCGAGTGGGCCTGAGTGTGGTGTGGTGAGGCGGCGGACTCGACGATGAGTGGGCGTGGTCAGGACGTCCTGACCACGCCCGGGGCGGTCAGGGCCGGCCGAACCCACCGGTCGGCGCCAGCACCAGATCGTGTTCCTGCTGCCGCAGGGCCGCCAGCTGAGTGGTGAGGCGATTGCGGTGGTTGAGCTGCTGACGCACGTTCCAGGCCTGGCGGCTGAGGGTCTCCGTGATCACCGTCGGGTGCACGCAGGTCGTCACCCCAGAATCGGCAACCCGCACCTCGAGGCCCGGGAACATCAGCTCCGCGACCGCCTGGAACTGCTCGTAAAAGTCGTCGCGATCCTCCACCCGGTGGGTACCGACGTCCTTGGTGGGGAGCACGCAGGTCTGCCCGGTGTAGGTGCGCTCGGTTGGCCACTGACCGGCGCGCACGGCGGCCACGAACCGTTGCACCCCGTCGCCGCCGCAGTAGTGCTGGAACCCGCCCCACTCGAAGGTGCCCTCCGGCCCGAGGAGCTCATTGATGGCCGCGTGCGCCTCCACGTCGGTCATGCGGGCGAGCCGCCACGCCAGGCCGGAGAACAGCTCGGGCGCCGTCCAGGGCTGGATGTGCTTGGCCGGGTCGAGTTCGGTGACCAGCAGCGCCTGTTCCACCTGCAGGCTGGTCACCTGGGCGAACCGCGCGAGCTCGCCCGTGCTCCACCGGCTGAGCAGCTGCAGTGCCTTGATCTGGGGCCCGTGCGTCGTCAGCACGCCCTCCAGGGCGGCGTCGGTCATGAAATCGCCCAGGTTGTGCGTCACGAGCAGCGTCGCGGTAGGGTCGGCCTCGTCGTCCCCGGACAGCACCTGGACGCCGTGCATGTCGATGATGAGCTGGCGATACAGCGCATACGGAGTCATGGCGCGGCGCAGGTGCCGGGTCAGCGTCAGGGCGGCCGGCAGGGCGGTCGGGAGGTGGAGGGGGCTGGGCAGCGAGGGTCGCATCCCCATAGCCTGGCAGGGGGGGGGGTCGATCAAACCGGCCGTCGACCTGGAACCTCAGTCGGCCTCGGGTGGCCAGTGCTGGGCGGGCCACGTCAGCTGGCCGCGTTCATCCCGCTGGGGGAGACCGTTGGCTTCGCGCACGAGTCGATGGCAGTCAGCGTGGCGAGATCCGTGAGGGCATGACCGCAACTGTGATGTGTCCCGCGGCGCGGATCCGTCGACGTCAGCGAAGGGGTGGGTGCCAGGATCTGGGGCATGACGGTGACCTCCCTTGATCTCATTCGTGTTCGGCTCGTGGCGCAGATGGCGCAGGGCCTGTGCCCCGTGCCGGGTCTGCTGCACGCCCTGGACAACCTCGAGCCCCTGCCGACCATGCTGCCGGCCCGCCCCCTCGACCGCGCGGCGTGGCTGCGCACCATCGTCGTGCCCGCGCTGGCCGAGCGGCTGCGCGAGGGAGAGACTCCGGCGGCCGTCGCGACCGACTATGCGGCGTGCGTTGCCGGTGACGTGGCCACCATGCTCTGTCTGGAGAACCCGCTGATCAGCCGCGGCTACATCGCCGTGGTCTATCCCGAGATGCGGGAGGTGCTGAGCTGGAACGACGACGCGCTGTGCGCGGTGGTGGCCGTCCAGGAGCGCGCGCTCGCCACCGCGATCCACTACCACGCAGGGATTTACCTTGACCACCCCACCCTGGTGAGGTCGCTGATCTGGGAGCTGAGGAGCGTCGTGCGGTGCCTCGCACCCCTCGTGCGGCAACCGGCGCGGGTGCGCCCCGTGCTGATCGCGGACGTGGTGCTGACGCCGGTGATCCACGCGCTCGAGGTGCTCGTGCAGGATCTGGCGACGCTGAAACGCCCCTGAGATCGCGAGCGCAGCGCCGCGCTGCGGCTCGCTCGCTGCACCAGGTCACGTCTTCGGAGCCGACTCGGATCAGTGACAGCCTGCGAGGACAACGCGCGTGATCGCGCAGGGGGGCGCGCCCGATGGCCAGCATGCAACGTCGGGCGTGCCCCTGTGGTGGTTACGGAAGTGTGCTGGATCCGTTCAATCACGTGGGGACGCCAGAGGTGGGTGCGGTGGGCGCCGTCCGATCGAGGGGCAGTGAGGCCTCCAGGGGTACGGGGCGGGCTGGGCGCGCTCGAGGAATCCCGGGGACTGGGCACGCCGTGGCGTCGTGGCCAAACCGGCGCGGAATCGGGCCGTTCAGTGCCCGGTGGACTGGCCTGACGGGGCTCAGATGCCCACAGGCGGGCGGTCACGGGCGTCGTGCTCGCAGGGCTCAGGGCGACTGGACAGTGCCGGCCAGCCGTTCACGGTGGCGTACTCGGTCAGTCGATCGGCAGCATGTTCGAAGTTGAGCGCTGCGTGCTCCCACAGGCCTGGCCCTGGGTCACACAACCTGTACATCGTTCCAGCTCGAACGTCACACCTGCACCCGACTCGAACGTCACGCTCAGTGCACGTGCTATCCACATAGATGCACTCCGGAGAATTCTGGAATAGCGAAAATCCACTGTGCCACACGGCCTCTGTCGATGTCGCGCTCGTCTCTGTTGTAGAGTGCCCGGCAGTGTCCGGAATCCAGAAGCAGGTGACGCAGGTGGTGATGGAGGCGATGGCAGCCGGGCCGGGGGTGACGGTGATCCGTGCGGCCCCCGGCAGCGGCAAGACTGCGGGCGCCGTGCGGGCCATCGTGGAGCGGCTTCAGGATCCGCCGGCGCGCATCGTGTGGGCGGTGCGGGAGACGGTCGCCATAAGGAAAGGGCCAACTGAGAAACGAAAAAGGCCGGCTGGGCAATCGCTCGCGAGCCAGACGGTCGCCGCCCTGAATCAGGCGGCGGGGCATGAGTGTGCGCAGATCATCCTGGGCCAACAGCACCTGTCCGAAAAGGCGTACCTCGCGCAGTTCCGGTGGCCGCTCCCCGTGGCGGTCGTCTCACACGCCCACTTGCCGCTGATCCTGCAGTCGGGGCTTGAGGGATCGATCACCCAGCTGCGCGCCGCCCAAGCGATCATCGTTGATGAAGACCCACTCGGGGCGCTCACGCTTCACGGTGGCCTGCAGCCGGGCGGGCTGCGCTCCCTGCCGCTCAGGCGAGTGGTCGGCATCCTGGACGCGGTCACAGCGACCGCGGCGGATCGCGCCGCGGTCGCCAGGCTCGCCCGGATAGAGTTCGGCTGGTCGGCGGCGGACGTCTCCCTCGCGCACCAGGTGCAGGAATTCGGGGTGTTCCCGCCAGGTCAGTCCCCCACTGAGTCGGGATTGCGTGGCGCCGGGTTCTGGCAAGCGGCGGCGCCGGCGCTGGCCCTGCTCAAGACGTCCTGCGCCGCGCGGAATCAGCTGGAGGACGCCCTCGCGGTCCACCTGCGGCCTGGTTCTGCGAACGACCCACTCGGTGCCGGCGCGCGTCAGGCCGTCGCCGACTTCGTGGTGCGAGAGCTGCTGGCCGACCTTGTCGCCTGGGAAGCCGGAACGGTGACGACGCGCTACGGGCTGGTGTGGAAGGGCGGCGCTGCAGCGACCTACGGCAAGAGCCTGGCGTGGGATCTGCTGCAGCGCGTGCATGTCGACCGGCCCGTCATTGTCCTAGATGCCTATGCCGATGAGGCCCAGTACCGGGCGGTTTTTGGTGACATGGTACAGATCGTCGACGTCGGGCACCGACCGCCCCTGCACGTGGAGCTCGCCCCCGGCCTGGCGCTGGAGCCGGCCCGCCTGGAGTCCCGCAAGGCGCGGCTGGTGGCCCAGGAGGTGCAGGCCCATGCCGCGCGCAGCCCACAGGGTCAACTCCTGCTGGTCCCCAAGGACGTTGTGCCGTCGGTGAAGGGTCTGCTCGCTGAGGCAGCCACGCTGGCCGGTGCGCCGGCCGCTGACGTGGCCGTCACCCACTGGTACAGCGGCCGCGGCGTCAATCATTTTCACGGCCGCGACGTGCGGGCCCTGACCCTGCCGCATCTGCCGCTCAGCCACGAGGTCTGCACGCTGAGCGCGCTTTACCCGCTGGCCGCGCAGGCACCGGAGCGCCGGGCCCTGCACAGGCACCATGAGCGTGCCGAACTGCTGCAGCTGCTTCATCGGGGCCGGCAGGGCCAGCATCCCCCTGGGGCCGCGCCGCGCGCGATCTTGCACGGCCTACCGTGCGCCCTGTGCCCGCGTGCGGCCCGGACGGCGTGCCGCGTGCAGGCGGAGGTTCACCCGCAGCCCTGTACCCAGTGGGACGGCGGAATCACCGTCAGCCCGTATCACGCGGCGGTGCCGGTCAAGGCGCTGAGCCGCAACCCCACCGCACGCGCCACCCTGGCGGCTGTGGCCCGAGATCTCCACCTGCTGTGCGGGGGCGTGCCGTTGCTGGCGTTGCAGGCGATCGGACTGGTGCCGTCGCAGGCTGGGCTGGATCCAGCCCAGCTTTACCGCGCGACCCAGATTCTGCTGCGCCACGCCACGCGGAAAGACTTACAAACCCTCGCGGCGTGGCGCGCCCGTTGGCTGGCGCAGAGCGGCCCCCATGAGCGGCGCCGGCTGCAGGTGTGGCCTGGAACGTCGCAGCTCAGGGACAACTCACACCGGCTGGTCGAGGAGGTGCTGTGTGCTGCGCCCTGGGCGTGGCAGCGCTGGCGGATCGCCCGGCCGCCGCGCCGGTCGCCCCACGTGGTCTGGGCCGTGGACGAGACACAAGCGGATCGTGCGCTGACGGTGGTGGCGCCCTGACCCCAGGAATGAGGGGGGCACGCGGGGCCGTTCGTGTGACCTGAACCGCGTCACCCCACACCGGATGACCCGGTGGCCGTCACCCCACGGCACGCGACCCGACCACCGTCACCCCAGACCAGAGGGAGTGACGGGAAGCACCCCACATCGCGCCCCCTGTCGATCCGACCCCAGGGCAGGGCACCCGTCGGTCTCGACCCCACACCTCGTGACCCGGTCGACCTGCGCACGTGACGTGACCTTCCACCCCACCGCGGCATCACTGCGGGGGTGCGGGGCGGCCTGGGTTTCGCCCTCTGACGGGGTCGGATTTCGGGCGGCCTGATGCGGTCAAAAATCATCGGGCGCGGGTGGCGCATTGTCAGAACAGTCCTAGACATCGGTTTTTTGTTCGCTAAGTGAAAACGCCGTGCTGGTCGGCATTAAAACGCAACATGTGATCCATGTTTCTTTTCGTGTTCGCTAAGGAATCTCGGCCCAAGTTCAGGCAGATTTCGGCCCGATTTTGCACCCGTTTCAGGCCCTGCTTCCAGACCCAGGTGTCCAAGTGCGGCGCGACTGCGGCACGACTGCGCACGCCAGGGCACCTGCTGAGAAATCGCTTCGCGTGACCCCCGCACGACGACCCCAGGTGGCAAGGGGTGATCGCAACTGCGCAGGACAACGAACCCTGCGGGCGTCACCCCACTCGACGTGACCCGCTCGAGAATTCATTGGAATGCGAAACCGCATGGACACGGGGAGGGGATGGGAACACATCACCCCACCTCAGGGCACCTGAGGGTGAGCACCCCACTGCCGGGGAACCCAGGAGGAATCGCGCAAAACAGCTCCAAGGGCACCCAAGGAACAGGGGCAACATCGGCAGCAACCTCAACCAGGGCAAGGGGCCCTGGCGGCCAGGAACGCAACCGATCAGGAGGAGCATGCCCCCACCCGATCCGCACATCCATCTTCGACACCCGCTGTATCCCACCCCCACGCAACAGCGCGAACTGGACGCCCTCTGGGCACTCGCCCGACAGATCTGGCGTGTCCTCGCGGTGCACGCGCGACTGGAGGCGGACGGCCAGCCGCAGTCCCTGCAGGAGGTCGCGGCGCTCGTCGTGGCCGGGGCCATGCCACCCACCAGTCGGGCCGCGCGATCCGTTCCACGGCGCACCACGGCCGAGCGGCGCAATGAACTCGAGGCGGTCGCGCGCGCGCTGGGCTGGCGGGCGCATCTCGGCAGCAGCACGCTCGACGGTCTCGTCCAGGCATTCGGCCGCAGTGTGCGCGCTCTGGGTCACGTCGCCGATCCGGCGTGCATCTCGTTAAACCCGCCAGAGACCTTTGCGCTGACGTACCGTGGGCTCGCGCGGCCTGTGGACGACCTGCATGTCGAGATTGCGGGCATCTCGGGGCTGGTGCTCGCCCCGGTGTATCTGATGCCCGGGCCGGCCAGGCTCGCCGTGCACGCGTGGCAGAACGCCTTCTTCGCCAGCCTCAGCACCACCCGGAGCGACCTCGAGGCCGCGCTGCTGACCGGCGACACTGACGCCGGTGCCCGGTACCTCGCTCACCTGGCCAGGTACGGCCCGCTGGAGCTCCATCTGGCCGCGGCGAGATCCACTCCGGCGCTGGGATCGCCGATCACCCTGCACCTGGCCCAGGGCGTGCAACTCCACCGCAGCGTGGCCGGCGACGAGATCAGCTGGGCGTTCCAGCTCACCCACCTCTCGCCACCCCGCCACCAGGCGCTGCTCGCGATCGATCCCGGGCAGCGGGCCCTGTGGACGTGGATCACCGCTCACCACGGCCAGGGCCAGGTGCCCAATCCGCTGGCCCAGACGCACCCGTGGCAGCCAGGGCTCCCGACGCCGCCAGACGGCCTCGTCCGGCGATCCCATGACCTGCGGTACGCCCATGTGCGCCGTCACCAGCTGCTGTACGCCACCCAGCTGCAGCCGCGTCTCGAGCGCGCCCTGGCCCACTTCCTGACGTTCGCGGGCGTCGCCATCGAGGACACGGCGCTCGCCCGCATGGCCCAGCGCGGCCTGGACTACGCCCCGTTCGTGGCCTTCAGTGGGACGCGCCAGTACGAACGGTTCCTGACCGATCTGGCGCAGCACGATCCGGCGCGCCGGATCGCGGTCTGGGTGCCCCCGGAGGGCACCTCGGTGGACTGCTCGGTCTGTGGCCTGCCCGACGCCATGCGCTACTGGCGCCGGGTGGGTCGGTGTCGCGGCTGTGGTGTGCGACTGGACCGTGACGTCAACGGTGCGCGCAACATCTACCAGCGCGCCGCCGCGATGTGGCCGGTGACGACGCTCCCGTGGGTGCCGGCCGCCCTACCGAGGCCACGGCGCCGGGGGACGCGGTGACGGTGATCCAAACGGCACACGCCGACCACCTCGCGGCGTCCTGGCCGGCCGACCTGCGTGGGGTTCGGGCCTACCTGCCGTACCGGTTCGTGACCCGCACGTCGGGCCGGCTGGGCAAGCGCCCGTGTTCTGCCCATGGCCGCTGGGTCGATCCGTTCGACCGGCAGTATCACCTGGGGTTCGGTCAGGCGCTGGACGTGTTGCGCCAGGGCGGGTGCGACGGGGTCGGCATCGTGCTGGCGATGGAGCCGTGGCGTGCTGGCCTCCCCCTGGTGGCCATCGACCTCGACGGCGTGGTGAGCGGTGGGGAAGTTCATCCGGCGGCCCGCGAACTCGTGGCGCGTCTGGACAGCTACACCGAGCTCAGCGTCTCGGGGACGGGGCTGCATGTCCTGGTCGCGGGGGAGGTGCCCCTGGCGGGTCGGCGCGGTCACATCAAAGACTTGGAGGTGGAGGTGATCACCTGTGGGTATGTGGCGGTCACCGGCCTGCGGCTGCCCGGCACGCCAGCCACGCTCAACGTTCGCTCCAGGGAACTGGCCGAACTTCATCAGACCCTGTTTCAGGCCCCGACTCCACCCGTCCGTACGGTGGCTGTTGGCGTGCTGGACGATGAGCTCGTGCTCCAGCGCGCCCGCGCCGCCCGCAATGGGCGCCGATTCGCGGCGCTGTTCGACAGGGGAGACCTGTCGTCCCACGGTGACGACGCCAGTCGAGGTGATCTCGCCCTCCTCGCCATGCTGCGCTGGTACACGCTGGATCCTGTACAGCTGCACCGGCTGTGGGCGCGCAGCGCCCTGCACCGCCCTGAACGCTGGGCCCGGCCCGCCCACCGCGACGGACGGGATTACGCCACCGTCACCGTCGCCCGCGCGCTCGCGTTCAGCGGGCGTGTTCGTTCATCCCACAAAGGACAGCCATGACCCTTCCCTCGACCCCGCCCACCGTCACCGTCCCCCTTCACCCCACCACTGAACAGACCAGGCGGCTCGTCTCTATGGGCGAACGGCTGAACACCCTCCGCACCTGGTGTTACGCCCAGGCGGTCGGACATGTGCCGCCCGGTACCACCCTGGCTGAACTGGCGTACGGCGCTCCGGCCACCTCGAACGCCGTGAATGACGAGGTGGCCGCGCTGCTGCTGCTGTCGTCGTTTACAGATCTCCCGGCCGATGTGCTCGTCGAGACGATCACTGAGACTTGGCGGGCGATCCACGAAGAGCGCCAGCAGACAGGTCGCCTACGGCCGTATTCGCACGTGTGGGAGCGCTACGACATCACCATTGCTGGCCCTGCTTGGGTGAGCGTGTGGACGCCCGAGCTTGTCACCTTGGCCGGGGTGGACGGTGCGGTGGAGGCGGAATTGACCCACCACACGGTGCCGCCTGCGGTGGTGCAGGGCTGGCGGAACGAGCGGCTGGCGTGGTGCGCGTGGGCGCAGGGCACCACGATCCGGCTCCGCGGGGCTCAGCTGGCGAGGTACCGCCAGGATCTGCGTCGGCACCGGGAAGCGGGGGAGACCCTGCCGTCGGTGGCGGAACTCCAGCAGGCCTGGGCCGCGGTGCCGGGCGTGGGTGGTCGGGCCCAGCTGCCGGGCGTGGCGCGGGTGGAACAGCTGGAGAGCGGGTGGTGGCTGACGCTCTGAGCGCGCTGAGCAGATCGGCGGCGCGTGTGTCGGTACGAATGCACAGATGACCTGGCGTTGTTCACGCCAGCGCGTTGAATACGTCGCGCAGCATCAGGCTGGACAGGAGGCCCAGGGCACACACGGGGAGCAGGTCGCGCAGCGAACGGTCGGTGAGGGCGAACAGGCCAGCACCGACCAGGCACAGTCCGAGGAGCGGCGTCAGCACCCACGCGCAGAGGTCCGCCGCCAGAGTGGCCAGAAGCCCCAGGCCCCCGGGTGTTGTCGGGGCGACCAGGTGCAGCAGTGCGTAGAGCGGTGCGACGGTCTGAACGCACGCGAGCGCCTCGCGTTTCAGGCGATCGGTGGACACGTCGGGCACATCCGGCCATTGAAACGGTGGGTGGGGGCCTCGAGGTGACATGACCCTATCGGAGCACAACAGGCGGGGGCGTGTCGGTTCGGCCCGACATTCCCCCTGGGGATTCAGTCCCGGCGCCACCCAGGGGGAGGCAAACCCCCCGACAAGACCTGTTATCATGGGGGTAAATGACCGTCAGCACAGCGATCGAACTGTACCGGGGTGACCTCGTCGGCCGGGCGGCCCAGGTCGCTTCCCTGCACCGGGATGAATTGAAGCGGCGCGCCGTCGAAGCGGCACGGGATAAAAATGTGGCGGCGCTGTGGGTGATCACCGAGGCCCACCTGACGTCGTACGGCACCACCGGGGCGCGGATCAGTCCGCATACCCTCCGCGTGTACCGGGAAGCCGTCCAGGCCTTCGTGGCCCATGCCGCCGACCAGGCGGTGAGTCTGCTGAACCCGGATCGCACCGTGGGGCCGCTGTACCTGAGGCGCCTGGAGGCGGCGGGCAGGTCGCCCGCCACCGTGCGCGTCAAGCTTGCTGGCGCGCGGGCACTGTACCGGGCACTGCGCTGGGCTGGGGCCACGGACGTCGACCCATTCATCGATGCCCAGGCGGCCCGTGACCTCACCCCCGCGTGGGACAAGCGGCAGCCCTACAGCGAGGACGAAGTGCAGCGCCTGCTGAGGGCCGCCGATCCCCGCATGCAGGCCCTGCTGCTGCTGTGTGCCCATGCGGGTCTGCGGATTTCCGAGGCACTCGCCCTGACCTGGGCCGACGTCGACCTGGGCGCGCGGGTGGTCACCGTCATCAACGGCAAGGGACGCAAATCTCGGCGTGTGAACATGTCCCGGTCGCTGGTCGATGCGCTCGAAACGCTGGGTTCCGGAACGGGCCCCGTCATCGGCGGCGGGGCGGACGCGGCCCGTGAGCGGCTCGGCTGGGTGTGTCGGCGCGCCCACGTCGAGCCGCGCGGCTATCACGCCCTGCGCCATTACGCTGGTACCCGCCTGCTGCGCGAGGGCCAGAGTCTGGATGCTGCGGCCCGTCACCTGGGGCACGCCAGCATTGAGACCACCCGCATCTACGCCAAATGGGCCGACGATGGTCTGAAGAGCGTGCTGAGCAGCTGGTAACCGTTCGTCGTGTAGACGGAGGCTGAATCACGAGCGGTCTGTGCGTCCAGGGTGTGGCGTGGGCTCGGCCCACGCCACATTCACTTGCCTTGTTCTGTCCTGACATGACGTACGATATTACGTATATTACGTTATATGTAATTATTTTATGCTATGCTATGAGCAGGAGGTATTGATGGGACGACTAGGTGTGACGATGGAGGATGTGGCCCCGGTGGCCGAGGCGCTGCATGCGCAGGGACAACGTGTGACGGCCGCGACCGTTCGCAGCGTCCTGGGGACGGGATCGCTGACCACACTGACCACGCTGGTGCGTGAGTGGGAGACCACCCAGGCGGCGTCTCAGGCACAGGCCACGGCGGCCGTCGCGCCGTCCCCGCTTCCGCCTCAGGTGGCGCAGGTGCTGGAGCGTGCCACGCAGGACATCTGGGCGATGGCCTGTGAGGTGGCAGATCAACGCCTCCAGGGCGAGCGGGATCATCACCTCCAGCAACTGGCGGAGGCCATGGCCGCTCAGACCGAAGCCGCAGCGTTCAGCGATACCGTTGTGGCGCAGGTCGAGGACTTGACGGCGCGCATCACCGAACTGAACGACCAACTGGCGGCGGCTCTACAGCGTGAGGAGCAGGGAGCGGTTGAGCGCGCCGTGGTGGTGCAGGAACTGGCCGCGGCTCGTGAGGCGTTGCAGGGGGCGACGACCCGGGTTGCCGGTTTGGAGGCGCATACCGCTGACCTCAACACTGAACTCCAGCGGCTGCATGAGGCCCAGCGGGTCGAACGTGAGCAGCTCGCGGCGGAGCGTGAGATGGAGCGGCAGCAGCACGCGGCCGCGCTCGAGCGTGTCACCCAGGCTGCCGACGACCGTGTGGCCATCGAACATGCCCGGGCCGCATCGCTGGAGTTCGAGCTGCGATCGGCCCGGGAAACCCACGACGCTGCTGTCACCGAGATGCGGGGGCAGCTCGAGCTGGCCGTCCGTGAGGGCGCACAGGCCCAGGGCGCAGCGACCGACCTGCGGACACAACTGGCGGCCCAGACGCAACTGCTCGCGCAGGCGATGGCGCACCGCCCCGATGGACAGGGCACTCAAGCGGCCGACACTCCCCGTGCCCCCACCGATACGGCCAAGCCAGCGCCTGCGCCGAAACGTCCGCCCACGCGCAAACGCCCTCCGAAAGCCTGAGGACAAGGAAAATCCGAGGACTCTGATCATGGCCATGGGTCGCAAGCCCGCCCCGTTAAAGACTCCACGGCCAGAAGCCGGCCCCCGCATGCGCTGGCACGCTGGAAAGCAGGTCAGCACCCGTAGCCTCCGGGAGTCGCGTACGCTGCAGGAACCACCCGTGACCACCACCATCCCCAGGAGACGCATGACGCGACAGCACCTGATCCTCACCACCCTGCTGCTGTGCAGTCCGCTCACCACCGCACCGGCACGCGGCGAGACAGCTGCCTTCGACCTGTCCGCCCTGAATCCCTTCTCGTACCCGGAAGGTGGCCTGGTCAAGCACACGCCAGGCGTGCGGGAGATGCTGATTCAGGTCGATGCCTTCGACAGCCGCGCGGATATTACCCAGTCGGCGTATAGCGTGGACGTGACTGTGAACGAGAACAACACGTCGCTCACCCTCTCGTACCAGCAGGCGACGCGGGCGGTCATGACGGCCACGGTCACGCCCGGCAAGCGGCAGATCGTCCTGCAGGAGGACTGGCTGGAGGACGAGACCCTGCACCGGGTACACAGCACCAAGCGCTTCAACGCCGCGGGCTGCAACCTCTCGACGACCGACCTGTTCTGGGATGCGCCGCTCGTGGTGGGCCTGCCACCGGTCACCCGCCCGCCGGCGACGAAACGCGAGCATCAGACCTTCTGCGATGCGCGGGGACGTCCGACAAAGCTCATCGCACAGATCTTTTCCCCGGCCAGTACCGGCAAGCCGTTCACGCAGGTGAGCACGTGGACATGGAAGGATACGCAGCAGGCCGTGGTGGAAACCGGATGGGAGAGCGAGTCCAAGCGCTTTTTCGATGCGCGTGGCAACCCCGTGACGGAGTTCGTGAGCGCACCGGCTGAGCGTTCCGAGATCAAGACCACCTACGTATACGACGCGAAGGGCAACTGGGTGAAGCGGGTCGTGACCGTCCGAGACGGGCCAGAAGAGGCCAAAAGTCTGCCGGTGGTGGCCACGGAGACCACGACCCGCGATATCACCTACTGGTGATCGACAGCGATCACAGTAGGGCGATCCAAAGGACATCCAAGCCCTGGTGCAGGGTCCCTGTGTCTACGTAAGCCTGGTAGGCCGCCGGGAAGGTCGTGTGCAGCCAGCCGTACCCCTTCTGCGCGAGCGCTCCCTGGAGGAACGAGACGCCGAGCTCGCCGAACAGGCGGTGGAGGGCGGCGGCGTACCGGACGGGAGTGCGGGGCTCATCCCCAGGTACGGTGAAGGCAGGTGGCTCCAGCAGGGTCTTCGCCTCGAAGACCATCAGGGCGGCCACGAGCACCTGCACCTGCTCGGACGTCAGGGAACCCGTGCCCTGGTGAACGGCCCGGCTGGCCAGCCTGCGGTAGGTCTGCGGGATCAGGTGGCTCAGTCCGCGCCCCCACGCTGCTTGCAGGGCCGTCCTCTGGGCCTGTAGGAGAACCACACTGGGGGCAGGCACGGGGACTGCTGTACGTGCGGCCCGATCCGTGGTGGAAATGCTGGCCGCGCCGATCTTGGCCGGTGAGGGTGTGACCGCGGGCGTGGCGTTGCCTGGACGCTTCGCCCGCCCTGACAGACGTGCGGTCACCGGCGGACGTGCGAGCTCGCGCAGCCGGATCACCCGCTCGGCCTCCGCTTCTGCTCGGGTGGGCTGCAAGGCGCGTGCCACGATCTCCCGGTCATTCACCCGCTGGCCGGCCTCATATCGGTGCCACTCCCTGCTGAGGTGGCCGACCACTTCGGCCTGGCGTGACGGGTTGAGCAGCATCCGGGCCCGGCTGAACTTCATCTCCTGGCCCAGCAGGAGGGCCACCAGCGTGAGGAAGCGCTCTGGCGTGCGCAGCCCGGGATCCAGTGGCGGATTGGCGCGGCAGTCCAGCGTCCGGCAGACCGCCGCGTAATCATCGGCGCGCAGCCGTCCATCCCCGAAGGCGTGCTGGAGACGCTGCCACACCTCGTCCGGGAGGACAGCCTGCAGGCCGCGGTTCCACGCCCGCGCTTCTCGCAGCTGGGGATCATCCCGGACGTTCAGCACTTCCAGGCCGGTCTCGACATCGATGCGCCGCGCCGGAGCCAGCGGTGGGAGCCGTCCGAGGAGCCTCGGTGGAGCGCCGAGCGTTCGAAGCTGCGCACGCATGGCGCCGTCCCTGACCAGCCCCTGAAGGAGCGTGAGGTCGTCCAGCCGGAAGGGGCGACGGCCCTGGATGGTCTCCTTCAGGAACGCCCGCGTGTCGTCCTCCAGGGTCAGGGTGGGTTCGATGTCCTGCCAGTGCCCCACGAGGACGTTGAGGCGGTGCGTCCGGAGGTAGGCCTCCCAGTCGTCGGTCGTCATGCGGTTCCCAGCCCCGGCCTGGCGTCGCCCCTGGGTGGCCTTCGGGCGGGCGAGCGCCGGCGTGCTCGGTTGAAAGGCCGAAGGAGCAGGAACGGCCGGGAGCCGCGAGGCGTCAGGTGATGTAGAGGCCGTCCTGGCCTGACGTTCGGCGGTCAGGGTCTGCAAGCGCTTGTGAAGGGACAGCGTCAGCGGCTTCTGCCTGGCCTGGAGCGTGGCCAGGGCCTCACGGACGTCCTTTGGAAGGTCGGTGGTGCCGGCCATGGCGGTGAGCACCCAGTCGAGGCCCTGGCGGCGCAGGTACTCCCGCCAGTTGCCGGCGGCCGTCAGCAGGGCCTGCTGGGACAGCGTCTGGGTCCGGGCGTGGTGGGCCCGCACCTGGGCGGCCAGGTCGGTGCCGATCCGTCGCGCCGCGTCCTCGCCGAGCACCCTCACGAACACGCAGGAGCTGCCCACCGGCCCGACGACCTCTCCACTCAAGGTCGTCACGCGGAATTCGTACCGCAGGTGATGCCCGGAGCCGGGTGGACACAGGATGCAGGTCAGATAGGGCTGCCGGGTGCCGTGGTCGATGACGTGCAGCCCAGTCCACAGGTCGAAGGCCTGCGGCTCGTCGTGACCCAGCACGGTCACGGTCGGGTGCCGTTGTCCCTGCGCGGTGAGGTGATCCTGCACCTGCCCGAGGATCATGCGGGCGGCGGGGACGTGCGCGAGGAGGTACATGTGGCTGCATCCAGTGTAGGTGTGCAGCGATGCGGGGGCCGCAGGATATGCCCATGGGGTGACTGTTAACGACCGCCGTCTTCGTCATAGGCGCGGGTGGCGTGCATCAAGGAATCAGCCCTGAACCCGCTGGCTTTCCGGGCTGTCCGCTGGCGACGTGAGATGATTCACTGTGACACCCTGGAGTGACTTCTCGACGACTTTGACCCCGTTTTCACCCCTGGCATTGCTGCGGGCAGCCGCTGCACTGACGCTCTGCCCTCAAAATGCCGACCGATTGCTGCGCCTCGGCGCGTTCGCGCAGGCGGTGCTGACCGTGGCTCCAACGCAGACTGGGCGCAGTCCGGACGTGCAAGAACTACGGATGCTCGTCAACAGGGCAGGGAGTGCCTCTGGCTTTTCCGTCATGGAAGATCCTTCTGACAACACCTTCACCGAGCATCTGGTTCTGCCCTACGGGGATTTTGTGGTGTTTCCGGGGATTGAAGAGGAGGCGGTACATCACGCTGAGCAACTGCTTGAGGCCGCACGAACCCTGCGTCAGCACGAGATATCCGACCTTGATCATGCCGTTCGCACGTGTGTGGCGCTGTTGACCATCAGTGATGATGTCCATCGCAGGAGTGCCCGGTTCACGAATTCCGGTGAGGTAGAACAGAGCCCCTACCTTCCTGGGGAGAGCGACCTGGCCGGCTTGATGGACGCCGCGACGTACTCGGCATCTCAATTGACGGAGCTCCTCGCGGCTCGCGGACTGGTGCTCGGCGATCTCGCGCGGTGCATCACCCACCTTGGGGCGGCAGCGCATCACTCGCCCATGCTGGACGGCGGGATGCTGTCCCTCCAGCCCATCGTCTCCGTGGGCGAACAGTACGTGGTCTTTCCAGTCGGATACGTGTTACGGGCCGTGCGTCATCTGCTTCTGTCGCCCAGTACCTTTACAGCGGTACTGGAGGCCCGGTACTACGCGATCGCCTGGGCGGGTGTCCAGACGTCACTCCGTCGCATGGGGATCGTCGAGCGCCTGCCCGGCTTCACCGGGAAGCTGACCCTCCCCATCCACAGCGCGGCGTTCCAGATCGACCGAGACACGGTGCTGCACGTCGTGCTGGTCGGCGATCCCTTCAGGAACTACCGGCCGCACGACCTGTTTCAGCCCTCAGATCTGAGCGCGCTCCAGACGCCGCTGGATGACAGTTACGCAGCCCTAGCCACCTCTCTGACGGTTTCCAGTCCTGCAGGGCCCCATGTCTTTTCCCTGGTGGTGTTTGAGGGGCTCGGCAACCTGGTGCAGCTGCCGAGTCTGACGGCGCGCACGGCGTACGCCCTCAGCGTGGCGGTGTCAGACCTCGACCTGATGTCGTATGACTTCGCGGGAAACCCACTGGGCCTGCTTTACTTCGCGCAGGCCGTTGACGGTCTGTTCCGGCGTCATCACCTTGGCCCAGTCGGGATGCTCGATCTGTTCGACGCCTACTGTCGTCACCACGACAGCTTTTACCTCTCGGATCAGGCCCCGCCGGCTACGCTCTTTGTGATGCCCGGTGGGGCAGGCACGGTGCGACGCGAGCGGCGAATAGAGCTGGCGACGCATGGTGTGCGTTATGGGCCGGAGACCATCAAGGTCACAAACTTCTACCTCGACCCCACCATCAGGATCTTCCAGTCGACCGACCTACTGCGTGAGGGCCTCCTGAACTTCGTGGTCGAGGGAGCCTTCCGATGCTGGGTGGTGGCCGAGCGGGGAGGCGCGCCGGGAATCAATCTTCCCATGCTGGCCGAAACGCTGGCGTATTGGCTGTGGCAGCTCCTGGCCCACCCGGTGATCAAGCCCCCTCAGGCGGACGTCCCGCTACGCGTCGTCATCGTGGCGGTGCCGCCGCTGCCGGTTGATCCGGCGGCGGCCCTGCCGGGGCTGCGCCTCCTGGTCGCCGCCGCCAGATTCACCGTGGTCATTCAGGTCGATGAAACGTTCACGGCGGCCTTCACGACGCCGGACAACACGCCTGAACGCACGTGGATGCACGCCGTCTTGGACGCCCTGATCGAAGTCATGGTGTTCCACGGCACACCCGTGCCCTGGCCCAGCAGCGAGGCGGTGGTTGCCGAGGTCATGGGTGATCCGGCCAAGAAAAAGATCAGCGTGGTCGATCGGCCCACCCTCCTGCTGGATGGCCGCGGGCTGGGGCGGAGCCGGGTGGTACAGGAACATCAGGTCAGTCGATCCCTGGATGACCTGGCCAATGACCTGGGGCCGGAATTCCCCGTGGGGACTGTCCTGGAAGGCAAGGCGGCATCCACGCTTCTCAATGCTGCTGTGGCGAAGCTGTTTGGCCAGTTCACGCGCCTTGCCGATGAGCTCGGTGCCGAGGCGGCGTTGCCATACTTCGTGCAGCAGCATGAAGCCACGGTGACGCGGACAGCAGTTCGACAGCTCAATTTTGAGTTCACCCGCCGCTGTTTCGCGGCTCACCCGGTGATCGTGCGCAGGCTCCAGGAAGAGTACGGACAGAACAACAACACTGCGATCGCGTCGCGGTTTGTTCTCGAGTACCTGGCGACGCGACAGCCCACCGGATCGTTCCCGCCGACTCTGGAGCGGTATGACCGCCTGGTGGCGCTGGCCTCCCTGATCCATGCGTTCGGTACCAACAGCGACCTCGCCTTCCATGAACTGTCCCAGGTCACAGCTGAAATCCTGCCGTCTGGCCGGGTCGCCACGGCGCGTGGAGCGTACGAGCCGGCGCGCGCGGCTTTCGAGGTGACGATGTTCAGCGACGTCACCCGGGAGTCGCTGCGGATCGCCCAGGCTTATCTGGGTAACGATGGTGCTAGGGACGACCAGCTGCCGGCGCGCCAAGAACTGGATACCGCAATGCTGGCTGAAGTCGGCTGGACGCTGAGCGACCTGCTGCTCTTCCTTGACGGTGTCAGCGCGCTGCCCGGTGGGGCGGGAGGAGTAGAGCAGCGCGCCGAACCCGAGTTCGTTGCGGCCATCGCGCAGGAGCTCGGGTGGGATGAGGAGGCTGTCCGCCGGTGTCTGGCCGAGTTCAGCCTCACCGGGCGCGCCGCATTCCTGCGGCCTTCTCAACCCTGGCGGCGGGAGGACGTCGAGCCGTGGCGGTTCAACCGTGGGCTGTCGTATCTGCGTCGTCCGATCATCCTGTGGCAGGACGGCCCTGCCCTCCGGGTCATCTGGGGCCCCAGGGCCGTGACCTCGGCGGCGCACTACCTGCTCGACCTGCTGCAGACCGGGCGCTACCGGGCGCGGAGCACCGCACTGCGCCGGGTTCTGGGTGACGTGAACACACGCCGTGGCCGGGCGTTCAACCGGCAGGTTGCTGCCTTTGTCCTCAGCCTGGGCCTCCGCCCCGTCCAGGAGCAGGCAAAGGTGTTTGGCGCCGTACGGATGCGTGACGGGCAGGGTCAGGATCTGGGAGACATCGACGTGTTCGCGGTCGATGAGCCGGGGCGCCGTATTTACTGCGTCGAATGCAAGAATTTTGCGGTGGCGCGCACGGCGGCTGAGGTTCACGGCCTCGTTGAGGAGCTGGAACACGGGCGGCCAGGAGAACGCTCTATCGTCGAGCGACATGTCCGGCGGGTCGACCACGTGCGCGATCAGTTGTCCGCCGTTCTGGAGCATTTCAGCTTCAGTCCTGGGGGGTGGGTGGTGGAGGGACTGATCGTCTTCAAGCACGACTCGGTGGCCTACCCGCTCTCGGCCTCGCCTCTCCCGGTGCTGTCGTTTGAACAGTTCGCTCAGCGCATGACCGCAAGTTGTGCACCAACACGTCGTCAGGCGTACTGAAGGAACCGGACATGTGTATGTGCCTGGACACTCCTTGGGCCAAGTGTTCCCTTGACGTGACCTCCACCTCGAGAGAAATCACCGTCCGTGAACCGGGCGCCGCTCACGGCGCAGGGCATACGAAGGCGAGCGGTGGGGCCACGCCTCGCCCTGTGTGAATGCCATCGACGACAATCGAGCGGCACCAGACCGACGCCTGGGTGACCAACTGTTCGGCGGCGCCGATTCGGCGGGCGCGTGGGCGCTCCAGCAGCACCTCAGGGCCCAGCATGGCGACCTGGAAGTGCAGGGCAGCACGGACGAGCGGCTGGGTGAGGCGCTGACGGAGACCACTGCCAGGCGGGGTCATACTGGAGTGGCTCCACGTCGCACTGCCGGAGGGCGCGGAACCTGCAGACTGAGCTCGGGACCTGTGGGGTGATCACATCAGGCTGACATCACGACCGAGCGCGCCCATGGTCTGGCGCGCTCGGTTTCTATGCTGCCTTACCGTCGGTGCGCGGCTGCCCCCTCGGGCAGTGCGTCCGGCACCGGCGCGCTCGCCGCCACCAGCCACGCGCCGCCACGCACCGGGGGGCTCTGGAAAGCGGGCAGGACGCCACGCGTGGCCCAACCCAGGGCGGTGCGCACCGGAATGCCGCGTCGGGCCGCCCATTCGCGCACCGTGATGGTGGGGCGGTAAGTGGCATGGACATGGATGCTGAGCAGCATGCCGAGGTTCTCGGCATCGGCCTCGTCCAGCTGCGCCCATTCCTCGCTGCTGAGCAGCGGCGCGCGCCCGACCGTCACGAGACGCGCGTCGAACCGCCGCACGGCCGCCAACTGCTCGGTGGGCCCAGGAGTGGGCTGCAGCAGGGACTCGTACAGCCCCAGTGTGGCGTCCTTGGCTCCAAAGATGGACTCGTAGAGGCGCGGCTGCTCGGCGAAATGCTCGATGAGGCGATCTCCGAGCTTTTTGATGATGGTGACGCGGATGGTCTTGAGGTCGTTCACTCTTCTAACTTAGCACATATGTGCAAGGTTGGCAACGAGAACGCCACCGTGCTCACGACGCCGACGGTGACGTTCGCGCTGTCCGCCAGCGTCACATCCAGGGCACGTTCAGCGCGTTGGTCACCCGCTTCGTGCCCGACCGGTTCTATGCGTTCCTGGCTCGAACAGCGTGCGCCGGCGCACGTCCAGATCACGCTTTACACGAACTTAACAGGGCGCGCCCAGCATGGCACCTAGAGGTGCTTCCCATGAACAGCCCACTCGTTACCCTGCTGACCACCCTGACCCTGACGTCCTTCGCGACCGCGCAGATGAACCACGCCAACATGACCTCCACGACCGGCGTCACCATGATGGGCGGTCAGGGCATGGCCGGCAGCATGGGCACGATGATGCGATCCATGGGGGGCCTCGACCACCTGACCGGTCGCTCCTTCGACCGCGCCTTCCTGAGCATGATGATCCCCCATCACCAGGCCGCCGTGCAGATGAGCCAGGCCATCCTCAAGAGCACCACCGACCCGCAGATCAAGACCTGGGCCACCGCCATCGTGTCCGACCAGAACCGCGAGATCGCCCAAATGACGGCCCTGCTCCGGGCCTACGGCGGCCCGAACACCCAGATGGCCCGGCAGATGATGGGCATGATGGGCGGGATGAAGAGCGGCGCCGCGTCCACCGATAAAGACCAGGCCTTCGTGCAGGCGATGATCCCGCACCACGGCAGCGCCATCATGATGGCCGACATGGCCCTGATGCGCTCCCAGGACGCCGCCATCCTGAAGCTCGCCCAGGGGATCGTCACGGCGCAGGCGCAGGAAATGGTTGACTTCCAGCAGTACCTGAGGCAGTAAGCGACCAGCTGTGCCCACCATCCTGGTCGTCGACGATGACCCCGCCATCCTCGAGATCCTGCGGGCCTATCTGCAGGCTGAAGGTCATACGGTGTTCGAGGCGGCGAACGGGCAGGACGCCAGGGCCCTGCTCCCGAGAGCCGACCTGGCGATCCTCGACTGGATGCTGCCGGGCGTCTCCGGCGCCGAGCTCGCACAGGACGCACGACGGGATGGTCTCACCCTGCCACTGCTGATGCTCACCGCGCGCGGTGAGGAGGAGGACAAGTTGCGTGGCCTGGACACCGGCGTGGACGACTACGTGGTCAAGCCCTTCAGTCCGCGCGAAGTAGTGGCCCGCGTGCGGGCCCTGCTCCGGCGCGCCGGGGTACAGGCCCAGGTGGATCACGGAGGACTGCGCATCGACCTGCGCGCCCACACCGTGACCCTCGACGGCGCGCCGCTGGAACTCTCCCGCCTGGAGTTCGACCTGCTCACAGCCCTGGCCCACCACCCGGGCCTGGCGTGGACGCGGGAACGGCTGCTCGAGCGGGTCTGGGCCTCAGATGGCTCTGGCACCGAGCGGGTGGTGGACGTGCACATCACGGCCCTGCGCCGCAAGCTCGGGGACACCTCGGACGCGCCCAGGTTCATCGAGACGGTGCGCGGCGTCGGGTATCGGTTCAGGGAAGACTAGGGCATGCGCCTGTTTCCCCGCCTGCTGCTGTCGCACCTACTGGTAATCGCGCTGGTGGTCGCCGGCATCTTTATCTCAGCAGAGCTGTTCGCACCTCGGTTCTACCGGGCGCATGTCGAGGAGATGGTGCACGCCATGGGGCCTACCGGCGCAACGCTGCGCGGTGACCTGGAACGCGGCATGCGTCTGACGCTCACGCGGGCGCTGTGGGCCGCCCTGCCGCTGGCCGCGCTGGTGGCGATGGGCACCGCGTATGTCTCGTCGCGGCGGGTGCTCCGCAGCGTGCAGGTGCTGCGCGAGCGGAGCATGGCCCTTGCCAAGGGCGAGTACCACCAGCGCCTGGAAGAGACCGGACAGGACGAGTTGGCCGATCTGGCGCACAACTTCAACGTCCTGGCGGCGGCGCTGGAGAGCGTGGAGCAGGGCCGGGTGGAACTGATCGGCAACGTCGCCCATGAGCTGAGGGCGCCGCTGGCAGCGCTGCGCGGCTACGCCGACGCCCTCACAGATGAGGTTATGACGCCGGGGCACGCGTCACAGGCTATCGGCCGCGAGGTGGGGGCCATGGAGCGCCTGGTGCGCGACCTCAGCCTGGTGTCCCGGGTGGAAGCCGGGCAGGTGGAACTGCACCCAGGGGTGGTGGACGTGAATGCGGTGCTGGACGCCCTGCGGGAGCGTTTTGAACTGGCCTTTGAGGAGAAGGGCGTGCAGTTGGGGTGTTCAACCGACCAGCGCATGTCCGTGTGGGCAGACCGGGAGCGTGTAATGCAGGTACTCACGAACGTGCTCGGGAACGCCCTCCGCCATACGCCTCCGGGCGGTGAGGTGCAGCTGGATGTCGATCGGCACCAGGAACTGCTGCGCCTGACGGTGACCGATACCGGCCCGGGCATCGCGCCGGAGCAACTGCCGCGCATCTTCGACCGCTTCTACCGTGCTGACCCGGCCCGCGCGCGCGTGGACGGTGGTAGCGGGGTGGGGCTGACCATCGCGCGCGGCCTCGCCGAAGCGATGCACGGCACGCTCACGGCGCGCTCGGCGCCAGGGCAGGGCACCGCGGTCACTCTGACCCTCCCCGTGGGGCCGGCGTGATCTCAGGCCGTGGTCAGGGGACGCCGGGCGATCAGCGGCGTGAGCCATTCCCCTTTCAGGGGGAGGGCCGCCGCGATCCCGAGGGCCACACCGGCGATCAGCACGCTGCCCACGACATCCAGGGTGTGGTGTGCGCCGATGGCGAGGCGGCCGAGCAGCACCGCCAGCACGCCCAGGACGAACACCGGCACCCAGCGGCGGGCGAGCCAGGCCACCCAGCCGGCGAGCAGGGCCGCGACCAGCGTGTGGTCGCTGGGGAAGCCGTTGTCCACCGAAGCGTGTGCGAGGGGGGTGTAGTGATCGACGATGAACGGGCGGGGATCATGAATTAGGTGTCCGGTCAGCAGGGCCAGCAGCACGGCGAGGGCGCCCGAGACCACGAGGCGCACGGCCAGTGCCCGCGTCAGGACACCGCGGTACACCCACACCAGCGCCGCGAAGCCGGCGGCGAGCACGGCGATCAGGCCGCTGGCCAGGAAGACGGCCAGGTGGCCGAGCAGCGGCTGGCCGGTGGCGGCGGCATGCAGGGCGTGTTGCAGGGAGTCGGTCGTCATCGGTCACAGTGTGCGGCCCGGAGCGCGTCTTCACATCCCCCGAACGGTGCAGCACGCTGGTTTTCAACGCCAGCTACGACGGCGCAACCATGATCTGCACCAGGGGTCATGGGATCTGTGGAGGACGCTGGGCGCCCGGCGCCAGTGCGTCCCTGAGCTCCATGAGCAGTTCCTCGCCGCGCTCGTAACCGGGCCGCACGAACACCATGGCCAGGGTGCTCCAGTCCTGCACCGCCGCGACCTCCTGACCCCCGTCGTTGAGCTTGAGGTGGGGGTACGCACCGTACTCGACGAAGCAATCGAACGCCTCCGCCACCGCCTCGAGGGCGAGTGTCGTCGCGTTGGTCCACGTCACGAGGTACGGCAGTAGGAACGCAGGTTTGCCGCACGACCCCCCCAGGCCGATGAGTGGCAGTCCCGCGACGACGGGTACGTCATCACGGAGGCGGGCACGCTCCAGGAACGCCTGACGGTCGCGGACGAGGGTGGGGCCGGCCTTGAGGCTGGCGACATACGGGCCGACGGTGAGTTTGGTCATGGGGTTCTCCAAAGCAGCGTGGGGAAGCGCCAGGCTTCCCGACCACGAGGACGTTCAGCTGTGCGCGGGGCGAGAGGAATGCGTGTGGACCGGGAGCGTGTCAAGCTGCACGGGCGGACGGAAGCCGCGCAGCCGCAGGGCGTTGGTCAGCACGAAGACGCTGGAGAAGCCCATGGCCGCCGCCGCGAGCACCGGACTGAGCAGTACGCCGAAGGTGGGGTACAGAGCGCCGGCCGCGACGGGAATCAGGACGATGTTGTACGCGAACGCCCAGAAGAGGTTGAGTTTGATGTTGCGCAGGGTGGCACGGCTCAGTGCGAACGCGTTCGGCACGCCGCGCAGGTCGCCGCTCATCAGGATCACGTCGGCGGTCTCGACGGCGACGTCGGTGCCCGTGCCGATCGCGACACCGACATCGGCCTGTGCAAGTGCAGGCGCGTCGTTGATGCCGTCCCCGACGAAGGCCACCTTCTGGCCCTTCGCTTGCAGCGCCTTCACGGCGTCACTCTTGCCGCTGGGCAGCACCTCGGCCAGGATCTCGTCAATGCCGAGCTGACGGGCGATCGCGTTCGCAGTCCGCTGGTTGTCGCCGGTGATCATGGCCACCTTCAGGCCCATGCGGTGCAGCGCGCCCACGGCGGCGGCGCTGCCGTCCTTGATGGGGTCGGCGACGGCAATGATTGCAGCGAGCTGACCGCCGATGGCGGCGTATAGCGGGCTCTTGCCCTCGTCGCCGAGCCGTTCGGCCTGCAACGCGAAGGCCGTCACGTCCACGCCCAGGCGGGTCATGTAGCGGTCTGCCCCCACCTGCACGAGCTGACCGTCCACACGCGCTTCCAGGCCGTAGCCGGGCACCGCCTCGAAGGACTCGGGCGTCACGACCGCGATGTCTTCGCGCTTCGCGGCATCGACGATGGCCCGGGCAATCGGGTGTTCACTCTGTTCCTCGGCGGCTGCCACCAGTTGCAAGACCGTGATCCGGTCGAAGCCCGCTGCCGTGACCAGGTCGGTCAGCTCGGGGCGGCCCTTGGTCAGGGTGCCGGTCTTGTCGACGGCGACCACCTGCACGTCCTGCAGGCCTTCCAGGGCGTCGCCGCCCTTGAACAGCACGCCGAGTTCGGCGGCCTTGCCGGTACCGACCATGATGCTGGTCGGAGTGGCCAGGCCCATCGCGCAGGGGCAGGCGATGATCAGGACGGCCACAGTGGTGATCAGGGCGAAACTGAGCGCCGACTGACCGCCAAGGAACAGCCACAGCAGGAAGGTCAGGGCGGCGATCCCCAGCACGACCGGCACGAACACCGCCACCACCCGGTCGGCCAGACCCTGGATGGGGGGTTTGCTGCCCTGGGCGGTCTCGACTAGCTTGATGATCTGTGCGAGGGCCGTGTCGGCGCCGATCCGGGTGGCCCGGAAGGCCAGAGCGCCGTTCTGGTTGATGGTGCCGCCGACCACAGGGGCGCCGGCCTGCTTGTTCACGGGCACGGGTTCACCGGTGATCATGCTCTCGTCCACGAAGGAGTTGCCGCTGACGACCTCGCCGTCGACGGGAATCTTCTCGCCGGGACGGACCGAGATCACGTCGCCAACCAGCACCTCGTCGGTGGGCAGCTCGAGTTCCTGGCCGCTCCGAACCACGCGGGCCGTCTTGGCCTGCAGGCTGAGCAGCGTCTTCATGGCCTCGCTCGAGCGGCCCTTGGCGATGGCCTCGAAGTATTTGCCCAGCAGGATCAGGGTGATGACGACGCCGGACGCCTCGTAGTACACGTGTGCGGTGCCCTCCGGGAAGATGCCGGGGGCGACCGTAGCGACCAGCGAGTACAGGAACGCCGCGCTCGTGCCGATCATCACCAGGGCGTTCATGTCGGGTGACCTGTTCGTGAGACTCTTCCATCCGAGGCGGTAGAAGCGCCGTCCGGGGCCGAACTGGATGGGCACGGCCAGGGCGAGCATGACCCAGGTCAGGATGGTCATCACGCCCTCGCCGAAGGTGCTCATCAGCCAGTGCTCGGCACCGGGGATCACCATCGGCAGCATGGCCAGGAGCAGCAGCGGCACAGCGAAGAGGGTGCTGAACAAGACTTGACCGCGCAGGTGCTCGACTTCCCGGGCGCGCGCCTCGCGCTCCTGATCCTCCCGGCTCAGCCCGGCCTGTTCCTCGAGAACGTCATAGCCCGCGCCGCGGATGGCCGCCTTGAGCTGCCCGGGGCTTGCGCTGGACGGGAGGTAGGTCACGGTGGATCGTTCGGTGGCGAGGTTGACCGAGGCGTTCAGCACGCCGTCTACCCTCCTGAGGGCACGTTCGACGCGGCCCACGCAGCTGGCGCAGGTCATGCCCTGCACGCCAAGATCGAGGGTGCTGACGACGGGTTCGTAGCCGACGTCTTTGACCTTGTCCAGCAGGGCCTGGGGGGTCGTGACGGCCGGGTCATAGGTGACGGTGGCGCGCTCGGTGGCGAGGTTGACGCTGGCGCGCTCAACGCCCTCGACCTTGTTCAGGCCGCGTTCGACCCGACCAACGCAACTGGCACAGGTCATGCCCTGGACTCCGAGTTCAATGGTTGTGCTCATGGGTCTCCTTCTTGCTTGATCCCCCCTGGGGGGATGGAACATGCTCAGCATAGAACCCCTGGGGGTGGATTGCAAGAGAGCCAGTGTTGATCTTCCTTCTATAACGACTCTATTGCCCCAAACTACTTGACATCCCCCCCCGGTGGGTCTACGATCGTCCCATGAGCACACTCGAACTGACTATTACCGGTATGACCTGCGGGCACTGCCAGGCGGGCGTCACCCAGGCCCTCAAGACGGTGCCCGGTGTCACCGACGCTCAGGTGGATCTCAAGGCCGGAACAGCGGTCGTGCACGGAAATGCCGATCCAAGCGCGCTCGTCGAGGCCGTCCTCGAAGAGGGGTACGGCGCGCAGGTGGCGACTCCACAGTGACCACCAAGGCAACCGGCCCTGCGACCGACACGACCCACCCGGGGGGGAAGTGCGACCCGCCCGCCGAACACCACCTGTGCATGCCCGAGGACGCGCGCAAGCGGGCGTCGCGGCGCCTGGCCATCGCCCGCGGGCACCTCGAAAGCGTGCGCAAGTCGCTTGACGATCCCGATGTGTACTGCATCGACGTGCTCAGGCAGCTCAAGGCCGTGCAGGGCGCGCTCGAAGGTGCGGCGGGCGTGGTGATGCGGGGGCACCTCGAGGCGCACGTCGTCGCGGCCCATGAGCGCGGCGACGAGAAGCGCATCGTCGACGAGCTGATGGAACTCTTCAAGTACACCTGACGTCCAGACCCGTCACGTCACCTTCGGGGCGGACCGCGGTTCGCCCCGTTGTGTTGTCGCTGCCACGCGACCGTTTCACCTCCAGGAGACACGGATGACCCACCACCCGCACGACCACGCACCGCGCCCCGCCCGCCGCGCCATCCTCGAAGTGTCCTTCCACGATTGCCACGACGGCAGCGAGCTCGCCGGCCTGGAAGACCGGCTCGCCCGCGTCGACGGCGTCGAGGGCGTCCATATCGACCGCACCCGAGCCGTCGCGCACCTCTCCTACGACCCCGCAGTCATCAGCGAGGCGAACCTGCGCCAGCGCCTGCACGACGCTGGATACGCGTGCGCCTGCACAGAGTGCGCGCCGTCGGCGTCCCAGCCGGGCCATCCCAGCGTTGGTCACGAGCACCACGCGCATGAGATGTCCGGACACGCTGCTGTAGATGGTCATGCCGTCACGAACCATGACGCGCACGACGGCATGGATCACAGTGCCCACACAGATGCCGGTCATGACGCGCATGCTGGCCACGGCGCCCACATGGTGAATGACATGCTGCGGCGCTTCGTGATCAGCGCCATCGTGACCGTGCCGCTGATCCTGTACTCCCCGATCGGGGCAAGTGTCGGCTTCACGGCCATGCCGCCCTTCGGCCTGTCCATGGCATGGTTCGGGCTGCTACTCGCCACGCCCGTGGTGTGGTGGGGCGGGTGGCCGTTCATCTCGGCCGCGTGGCGCGCCCTGCGCCAGCGCGAGGCGAACATGATGACGCTGATCGCCACCGGCATCCTGGTGTCGTGGCTGTTCTCGGTGTACTCCACCCTCGCGCTGGGCGGTACCGAGGTCTTCTTCGAGGCGGCGGCCATGCTGACGGCCCTGAGCCTGCTGGGCCACTGGCTGGAGATGCGCTCGCGCTTCGCGACCGGGCGCGCCGTCGAGGCGCTCCTGAAGCTCGCCCCAGCCACCGCGCGCGTCGTGCGGCAGGGCCAGGAGACTGAAGTCCCGCTGGATCAAGTGGTCGTAGGAGATGAACTCGCAGTGCGGCCCGGCGACCGCGTCCCTGTGGACGGCGAGGTGCTCACCGGCGGCTCCTACGTGGACGAGAGCATGATCACGGGCGAACCCGTGCCCGTGGCCAAGACCGCCGGCGTCCGGGTGACCGGTGGCACGGTCAACCAGAACGGAGCGTTCAATTTCCGGGCGACGGCCGTCGGGAGTGATACCGCGCTCTCCCGCATCGTGCAGCTCGTACAGAACGCCCAGGCCAGCAAGGCGCCAGCCCAGCAGCTGGCGGACACGGCCGGGAAGTACCTCGTGTTCGTGGCCCTGGGCTCCGGCCTGATCGCGTTCCTGGTGTGGATGCTGCTCGGGCAGAACGTGGTCTTCGCCCTGACAGCGGCCGTGTCCACCATCGTGATCGCGTGCCCGGACGCGCTCGCGCTGGCCACCCCGACCGCCATCACCGTCGGCGTCGGTCGGGGTGCCCGTGAAGGGGTGCTCTTCAAGAACGCGGGTGCCCTGGAGGCCACGGCTGCCGTGGACACGGTCGTCTTCGACAAGACCGGCACGCTGACCGAGGGCAAACCGGCGGTGACCGACCTGATCCCGGCGGACGGCGCCACCGAGGACGACCTGCTGCGACTGGCGGCCAGCGCCGACCTGTCCTCGCAGCACCCGCTGGCCGAGGCGATCGTAGCCGGCGCGCGCGCCCGGGGGCTGGACATCCCGAAACCGGACGCCTTCGATTCCGTGCCTGGGCAGGGCGTGGTAGCAACGGTGACAGGACGGCGCGTGCTGCTCGGCAACGTCAAGCTGATGTCCCGTGAAGGCATCGACGTCGCGGCCCTGGTCGTTGCGGCCCAGACCCTGGCGGGCGACGGCAAGACCGCCATGTACGTGGCGGCCGACGGCCACGCCCTCGGGGTGATCGCGGTCGCAGACACCGTGCGGGAGACCGCCCGCCAGGGGGTACGGGCACTGCATGACGCCGGCGTACGCACCGTGATGCTCACCGGCGACAACGCCCGCACCGCCGGCGCCGTGGCCCGTGACCTCGGCATCGACACCGTGATCGCCGATGTGCTCCCGGAGGACAAGGCGGCGAAGGTGCAGGAACTCCAGGCTCAGGGCCGCAAGGTTGCGATGGTCGGTGACGGCGTGAACGATGCGCCTGCGCTCGCTCAGGCCGACGTGGGCATCGCCATCGGGGCCGGTACCGATGTGGCCGTCGAAACAGCTGACGTGATCCTGGTGCGAAACGACCCGGCCGCGGTCGCGGGCGCCGTGGTGCTCGCCCGGCGCGTGGAGTCGAAGATCCGGCAGAACCTGTTCTGGGCGGCGGGCTACAACGTCCTGGCGATCCCCATCGCGGCGGGCGTGCTGTACCCGAGCTACGGCCTGCTGCTGCGCCCCGAGTGGGCGGCGCTGCTGATGAGCGCCAGCACCATCATCGTGACCGTCAACGCCTTGCTGCTGAACCGGGCAACTGTTGACCGGGGACGGGTGTCCGCCTCGCCTGTTCCAGCATCCGCCCGCTGATCCAACCACGGCGAGCAGGAGGCCTACAAGCGTGACACGGGCCCCCAGGAACTACCTGGGGGCCGTCGTGTCGTGCACCGTCAGCGGATGACTGATCCCTCGTGGGGCGGCGTGGGCCGGCAATAGGCTTCGACGCAGCGCAGTATGGCTTTTGCGTCCATGCCAGCCTTCTTCAGGAACTCCCGCAGGCCTGGCTCTCCCAGCAGGCAGGCAATCAGCTCACACAGGCGCTCGTGGCCGTCCCCGCCGTCCCCCGGCGTGACGGGCCGGTCGCCACCCTGGAAGACCGCGCCAGTGAGCAGCTGCTCGCGGGTGAAGGGCAGGCCACGCAGGGTGTACCCCGAGGCCACCACCCGCACCCGGTACAGCCCAGCCACGGCGGCGACCGTGCTCACCTCGAAGAGACCAGGCTCGACCTCCGCGAGTGACAGGCTGGCCAGAGAGCCGTCCGGGCGCTCCAGGTGCGCCGTGACGCGCGCGCGCCGGGCGACGGGAATGCCGTACTCCCGCAGGGTCGCCCGCACGGTCAGGGTAGCCCCTGGCTCCAGGCTGCTCTGCTCAAGCCGCGCATCCAGACGGAGGTTCGAGAAGGAGTGGACGTTCAGGCTGTACCCCACCCCGTGTGCAAGGGCGCGCCGCAGGCGCACGGGGTCATTGTCGAGCCTCCCCAGCGCCTTCTTGAAGTCCTGCTCGTCGACCTCGAGCAGCGCATACCACGTGCCACCGTGGGCACCAGCACCGACCGGCGCGGGCAGGGTCAGCCGGTAGTAGCTCAGCGCCTCGCCCTGCGCAAAGGTGCCGCCGAAGCCCGTGACGATGCCAGGATCCAGGACGTCTCCGTCGGGGGTCTCCAACCGCATCTGGATGGCCGGCAGGTCATGCAGCAGGATCGGCGTGGTGTCGATGTCCGCGTCCGTGAGGGTGAAGGGCAGGCGCAGCTTGTCGCCCGGCGCGAGGAAGCCGGTTGGATCCAGCACGACGCTGGTGTTCGTCACCCCTGCCAGGATCTGCAGGAAATACTTCGTGAGCCGGAAGTGGTCGTCGAGGCTGGCGCTCAGCAGCCCGGTGAGCAGCAGGTAGCCACCCGTGCCGTTGCTCAGCGCGCGGAGCGCCGCCGTGCTCACCTGCGTTTCACTGCCCAGGCCGATGGCAAACGTGCGGCTGTCGATGGCGCCCGCCACACTGGCGATGCTGGCCGGCTGGTTTTCCAGGCCGTCTGTGAAGACGATGATCGCCTTCTGGTCGAAGCCCGTCAGGGGCGCGAGGACATTCCGCGCGGCCTGCACGCCGTCCCCGATCGAGGTGGCCCCGGCGGGATTGGTGGCGTGCGCCAGCACCGCGTTGCGCGCCTGGATGCGGTTGGCGTCGAAGAGCCCACCGGTGCCGATCGGAACGACCGGCAGGCCCGGGAAGGGGCCACCGGTCACGGGGTAGGCGTCGGTGTCGAAACGGACGAGCCCGACGCCGTTGTTCGGCTGGATCACGTCCACGAACTGCGACGCGGCCTCGCGCAGTACCTGGATGCGCCGCGCGCCGGTCGTGCCGGCGAAATCGTCCATGCTTCCGGACTGGTCGAGGGCCAGCATGACCGCCACGGTCGGCCGGGCGATGGTGTTGCCGCGCAGCGTGAAGGTGAAGGTCTGGTTGTTCTCCACGCAGCGGATCGTGACGGAACCGGTCGGCGCCACGCTGCCGGCCGTCGTCCCCGTGAAGCCGAACCAGAAGCGGACCTCCTCGTACGGCCGTGGATGGTGGTGCACCGTGAGGGAGCCGCTCGGTGGCGACAGCACGCTGTACGGCGCGCCGGGCGCGGCCGAGACTTCCAGGGTCACGTCGCCGCAGGCGTACACGTGGAACACGCTGGCGCGGGCGGCCGTCTCACCCTCGGGCACGTCGTTGAAGTTGATGACGCCGGCCGGATTCTCGACCTCGAGGATGGCAAACACGCTCGCCAGCGTGTCGTAACACGGCGGCGCAATGATGGACAGGTCGTCGTAGCGCTTCGGCACCTGCTGGTTCTCGGGCGGCGCCCACGGGCGCAGGCCCTGCCCGCCGGACCACGGCTCGACGTTGTCGAGCAGCGATCCGCTCGCCGCGTCGAGGCCATAGACCTGCGCGGGATCAAGGCGCCAGGTTTCCCCGGGCTGCGTCTGCCACGTCGCGTAGAGCCGATCCATGTTCGAGTGCAGCAGGAACACGAAGGGATCATGGAAGGAGAAATGCGCGTTCCCGATGGAGCCGCCGATGTGACCGTGCACCGTGTTGTGGGCGCTCTGCAGCGCGGCGTTGAAGGCCTGGAACTGGGTCGGGTGGGGCTGGCCGTCGCTCGCGTGAATGATGTCGTGGTCGGACTGGATGCCCGGCGCGCCCGCCTGCACCGCCCGCCAGATGAACGCATGACCCGGCTCGGTGCTCTCGAACGCCGCGAAGGGCGGCCCGGCCGGGTCGCCCGCGCCACCCATGAACTGGGGCGTGAGCAGTGGGTGCGGGTCGGTCGTCCAGTCCCAGTAGTGCAGCGAGAGATCGGGATCGACCTCACGCAGCAGGCCCTCGAGGCGGTTGCACAGCTCCCGGTGCCAGGGAATGAACGCCGGGCCGCTGTGAACGTCGGTGCCGCCAGCGTGACCAGATTTGTGGATCTCCTCCTGCTTGTCCCAGTACGTCACGCCGTCTGGGTACACCTTGCTGGTGTCGAGTGCGAGGAACGCGGCGAGCAGCCGGTCGCGTTCCTCCTGGGGAAGGGTGGCAACGTTGCGGCGAACTCCATCTCCTATAGCCATGACAAACCCTCCTGCGACCCTCTGGTCGCTGGACACGTGAGACGGACGGTGGCTGGCTGGCCTGCATGGGATGAGGGTGCCCAAACGACCAGGACGCGCGCCCCGGCCCCTCACCGAAGTGGAGGACGATAGTGGCCTACACGTGCCCGGCAGCAAGCGCCGTCGACAATCCCGGACTCACCGTACCCAGTGGCTATGATCACGGCGTGATCAGCCCGACCTTGGAAACTACAGCGGTCCGGGTCTCGTCAGTCGGAACCCGAAAAGCGGGTCGCAGCCACCACCATGCCCGAAGCCAGGGTCAGGACAGCGACGATCCCGATGGCCCAGGGGTAGCCCAGCCAGTCGGCGAGCACGCCGGCCAGGAGCGCTCCCACCGCATACCCTAGGTCACGCCAGAACCGGTAGATCCCCAGACTGCGCGCCCGCACGTCCGGCGACACCTCGTCGCTGATCAGGGCAATCAGGGTGGGATACACCATCGCCGTGCCCAGGCCGAGCAGGGTCGTCGCTCCCACCCAGCCGGGGAACTTCGGGACGAGGAGCATGCCCGCGAGGGCGACGGCCTGAAGGATCATGCCCCACACGATCAGCGGTTTGCGGCCCAGGCGATCTGAGAGCGGCCCAGTCACCAGTTGCATCACGCTCCACACCAGCGGGTACAGGAACTTCAGCCACCCGATCTCCTGGATTCCCAGTCCCAACGCCGCGAAGTACAGCGGGAAGATTCCCCAGGCCATGCCGTCGTTCAGGTTGTTCACCAGTCCCGCCTGACTCCCTGCGAACAGCCGCCGGTTACGCCAACTGGTCTCGCGGAAGAGGTCGAGGAAGCGGGCCTGCACACCGCTGACCGTCAGGCCCTGGGTGAAGTGGCGGGTGTCCCGCACGAACAGCGCGCTGAGGGACAGGCCCAGCAGGACGTAGCCCACACCCAGCATGAACGGCACCGGTCGCAGCCCGTAGGTGCTGGCCAGGTACCCGGTGGCCAGCGCCGTCAGGCCCACCGCGAGATACCCGGTGAACTCGTTCAGACCCACGGCCAGTCCCCGCTGCCTCGCGCCGACCAGGTCGATTTTCATGACGACCGCCATCGACCACGTGAGGCCCTGGTTCAGTCCCAGCAGGACGTTGGCCAGCAAGATGGTGTTCCAGTCGCCGTACATCAGCATGAAGGGCACGGGGAGCGCGATCATCCACCCGATCACCAGCATCGGCTTGCGGCCATAGCGGTCGGCCAGCACCCCAGATACGAGATTCATCAGGGCCTTGGTGATACCGAAGGTGACGATGAAGCTGGTGGCGACGGCGCTCTGGGTGAAGCCGAATTCCTGGGTGCCCACTAGGGGGAGCACGGTGCGTTCCAGCCCGACCATGCCCCCGACGAAGGCGTTGATGAGGGCCAGCAGGGCGAACTGTGGCCAGTTCTCCAGCAGCCCGTGCCGGGGCGCGGCGACGTGGCTCATGGCGAGTGGCGGATCAGCAGCACCGGCACGTCAGCGGCGTGGACGACCCGCTCCGCGACACTCCCGAGAATGAAGTGCGCCAGGCCGGCGCGGCCGTGGGTGGCCATCACGATCAGATCGGCGTTCAGGGCGGCCGCCTCGCGGAGGATGGCGTGGGGAACGTCGAGGCCCAGGGCGGGACGCTGCAGGGCGAGCAGGGGTGCGCCAGCGGCATCCAGTTGCCCATCATGGAGCGCCGCCTCCCCCTGTCTTGCCCAGGCCTGTTCGGTCTGCTCAGCGCTCACGCTCAGGGCGGTGCCGCTGCTCAGTTCCCGGTGGGCATCGGGAATGATGTGCAGCAGCGTGAGCGTGGCGTTCAGGGTGCGGCTCAGGCCGGCAGCGTGGCGCACCGCTGCGTGGTCGATGTCGGTGCCGTCTGTGGTCACCACGATGTGCTGGTACATGCGCGTCTCCAAAGGGGCCTCCGGGACAGGCGCCGGAGGAGGTGCCGCCCTGGGGCGGCAGGGCCGTCAGTGTGGCAGGTGGTCGCGCAGCACGCCGTACAGCCACGTGCCGGCCAGGGCGGCGACGAGCACGACCAGCATGGCCCACACGCCGCTGCCGAGCAGGCTCAGGATCGGACCGGGGCACACGCCTGCGAGCCCCCAGCCGAGGCCGAAGGTCAGGCCACCGAAGACGTAGCGACGCCACCCGCGTTCCTTGGCGGTGACGGTGATGACCTGCCCACCGAGGCTGCGCGCGCCCAGACGGCGCAGCAGCGCGGTGGTCAACATCCCCGTCACGACGGCCGAGCCGATCAGGCCGTACATGTGGATGGATTCGAACCGGAACATCTCCTGGATGCGGTACCAGCTCGCCGCCTCGCTTTTCACCAGCACGACACCGAAGTACAGGCCCGCCAGCAGGTAGACGACGAGCCCCAGTGCAGGGCGCGCCGCAGTCGGGGCGCGGTCGTGCACGCCAGGAAGAGTGGAGGGCGTCACCGGATCACCGCCATGAACACCGGCAGTAGCAGATTGGCGCTCAGGATGCCGCCCGCGAAGAACGACGCGGTGGCAATCATGCTGGGGCCCTGTAGGGTGCTCAGGCCCGTGATGGCGTGCCCGCTGGTGCAGCCGCCCCCATACCGCGTCCCGAAGCCCACCAGCAGCCCGCTGACGGTCAGGAGCAGCCACACGCCGGGGCGGCTCAGGTCGGTCAGTGCTGCTAGCACCAGGCCCGGCTGCACCGTGACGCCCAGGTGCTGCACCGACTGGACAGCGGCGGCGCTCAGCCGGGTGGGCTCTGGGTTGGCGAACATCAGGCCGGCGAGCAGTCCCCCCAGAATCAGTCCAGCCGCAAACATCAGGTTCCACGCCTCGGCGCGCCAGTTGTAGCGGAAGAAGCTGGGCTTGACCGCGTCGGGCAGCAGGATGGCGCAGCCGTGCCGGAGGTTGGCGGAGATGCCAAAGGACTTGTTCCCAAGGAGCAACAGCAGGGGAACCGTCAGCCCGATCAGGGGGCCGGCGACGTACCAGGGCCAGGGCGAGCGGAGCAGGTCGAGCAGATCAGTCATCGGGGAACCTCAGGAGAAAGGGCCCGGAGGAGGACATCCCGCGGGCCAGAACGAAGAGGAGGACGTCGCTAAGGACGGTCGTGGGCCGGGGGCAGGGACGCGTGGGCGGCCAGCGGTGGGGACAGCACGCGGGGGACGTTGGTGGCGAGGACATACGCGCCCATGACGACCAGGAACACCCCGAAGCCGCGGCGCAGCGCCGGGCCGCTGACCCGCGTGCCGATCCGCGCGCCGAGGGCGCTGCCAAGGATGCCGATCACAGCGAAGGTGCCAATAAGTGCCCAGTGCAGGTGCGTCTCCCCGGCCAGGGCGTGCTTGAGGAAGCCGGTGGCGGAATTCAGGGTGATGATCACCAGGCTCGTCCCCACCGCGAGCTCGATGGGCAGGCCACCGAGGAAGACCAGCGCGGGGATGATCAGGAAGCCGCCCCCCACGCCGACCAGGCCGGTCAGTACACCCACGCCCAGTCCCTGCAGCGCCACGGGCAGGATGCCGGCCAGGCCGGATCTGGGCACCTCGGGCACCCGGCACGTCACCGGCGGCCGCAGCATGAAGATGGCGGCGAGCAGCATCACGACCGCGAAGATCGACAGCTGCACGACCCCCGGAACGAAGTGGCTGAGCGTGGTGCCCAGCGCAGTCCCGACCACGCCCGGCAGCCCGAACACCAGCACGCTGCGCCACGCGATCCGCCCGGCGCGCGCGTGGGGCAGCAGGCCGATCGCGCTGATCGCGCCGACGATGGCCAGGCTCTCCGTGATCGCGAGTTTGGCCGGCTCACCGACAAGGTACACGAGCACCGGGACGGTCAGGATGCTGCCGCCGGACCCGAGCAGACCGAGCGACAGGCCGATCAGCACCGCCCCGAGCCACGCGAAGATCACGGCTGGGTGCCGGCCTTCACCTCGCGGCCCTCGCGCATCCAGCCCATGGTGCCGCCGGTCAGGTTCATCAGGTCGGCCACCCCCTGGGCCGCCAGATAGGTGGCGGCCTGGGCGCTGCGACCGCCGCTCAGGCAGGCGATCACGGCCGGGGACTGGATCTCGCCCATGCGGGCCGGCAGTTCACTGAGGGGGAGGTTGATCGCGCCGGGGATGTGGCCCTGTTCGTACTCGTCGCGTTCACGGACGTCGTACAGGGTCGCTCCAGCGCGAAGTTTCGGTTCGAGTTCAGCGGTGAAGATGTCCTGGTAGGTCATGGGGGGGCTCTCCCTGGTGGCGTTGAGACACAGTTCGGTAGCTTCCAGACACAGAACCGAACTGTGCAGCGGTCGTCGTCAGGGAACATCCAGGAGCATGCCGGATGTTCCGGGGATGGGACGGTCGGGATCAGTGGCCGGCGTTCGTGGGCAGGCCCGCGGCGCGCCACGCGCTGATGCCGCCGCTGAGGTTGCGGGCGTCCAGTCCGGCGTCCGTGAGGAGGCGGGTCGCCTGGGCGCTGCGCATGCCGCTGGCGCACTGACAGACGACGGTCTTGCCGTTCGGGAGCGTCGCGATCCGGTCTGGCAGCTCGTCGAGGGGAATGTTCACACTGCCGGGGATCGACAGGCGCCGGCGTTCGGCAAGGCTGCGGACGTCCAGCAGCAGTGCGCCGGACTCAATGAGGGACTTGGCTTCCTGCGGGCTCAGCGATGGCAGGTCCTGGAGGCCGCTGATGAGCTTCTTGAAGAAGGTGATCATGGTGCACTCTCCCTCGACTCAGGCGGTCTGCAGAGCCGTCTGGGCGTGTGACCAGGCGTCGTAGCCGCCGGCGAGCTCGGTAACGTGGAAGCCCTCAGCGCGCAGCAGGCTGGCGGCGGCGGCGCTGCGCGCCCCGCCCTGGCAGTGCACGACGATCTCGCGGTCACGCGGGAGAGTGTCCAGCGCCCACGGCAGCCGTCCTGCATGAAGCTGGCGTGCGCCAGGCAGGTGGCCCGCGTCATACTCGGTCTTCTTGCGGACATCCAGGATCAGCGCGCCGACGTGCTGCGGCAGTTCGTCCACTGGGATCGGCGCGGCGGGCGCGGCGTCCAGACCTTCGGCCGTGGGGATGAAACCCACCACCTGGTCGAGGCCCACCATCCACAGCTGCCGGCGCAGGGTCTCTGCCCGACTGGCCGGAGCCAGCAGGATCAGCTTGCGGCCGGGCGTGAGCAGCCAGCCGGCCCAGGTCTCGAAGGTCTTGCCGTCCGGCAGGTTGACGCTGCCGGTGGGTGCGGCGGCCTGGTGCTCTTCCCTCGGGCGGGTGTCGATCAGCCGGGCCCCCGCGGCCAGCCGGGCGCGCACGTCCGGCGCGGACAGTGCGGGCAGGGGAGCGACGGCCTCCAGCAGCGCCGGGCCGTCCCGGTTCTCGGTCTTCATGCGGCCGTAGTAGCGCGGCGCGTCGGGCTGGCCGGCGAGCAGTTCGTCCGTGAAGGCCTGCTCGTCGCCGGCCTCCACCAGTGGCGCCCACCAGCTCAGGGCGCGCTCGTAGCCGACCGTCGTGGCGGGCACCGCGCCGAGCGCCTTGCCACAGGCGCTGCCGGCACCGTGACCGGGCCACACCTGCACGTAGTCCGGCAGGGGCAGGAACTGGCCCTTGAGCGAGGCAAACAATTGCGCCGCGCCGACAAAGCGGGTGTCCTGGCCGCCGGCGGCCTCGTCGAGCAGGTCAGGCCGGCCCAGGTCGCCCACGAATACGAAGTCGCCGGTCAGGATCAGGCTGGGCTGCTCGCCCCGGGGGGTATCGGTCACCAGGAACGACAGGCTCTCCGGGGTATGGCCGGGGGTATGCAGCGCCTGAATCCGGACGTTGCCGACCATGAACGAGTCGCCGCCGTGCAGCTTTATTTGGTTCCCATCGTCGTAGGTGTACTGCCAGCCGGAGCCGCCCTCGTCCGAGAGCAGCAGCCGGGCTCCGGTCTGGGCCGCCAGCTCGCGGCTGCCCGAGAGGTAGTCGGCGTGGATGTGGGTCTCGGTGACGTGGGTCACGCGCAGCCCCTGGGCCCGGGCCTCGGCGAGATACTGGGTGACGTCGCGCACGGGATCGACGACCAGGCACTCACCGGTCTTCTGGCAGCCGATCATGTAGGAGGCCTGGGCAAGGTCAGTGTCATAGAAGCGGGTGAAGTACATGGGCCCTCCTGGGGGTGACTTGAAGTTAAATCCCCCCGGGGTATACTGTCAAATACCCCAGGGGGGTAATCGGAATGACTGATGGGTTCTATAAGGAGCGCCGATATGAAGACCAGTGCACCACTGCTGCTGATCGCTACGTTGCTGGCTGGCTGCGCTCCACAGGCCATCACGGGCTACACCACCGTGACCGTGCGGGAACTCAAAACCGCCTATGACGCCGGGGCCTACGTGCTGGATGTCCGCACGCCCGCCGAGTACGCCGAAGGACATCTGGCGCGGGCCGTCAACCTGCCGCTGGATCAGGTACAAGCCCGCGCTGGCGAGGTGCCCGCTGACCGCCCGGTGTACGTCATCTGCCGCAGCGGCAACCGCAGTGCCCAGGCCAGCGCCATCCTCACGATGGCCGGCAAGGACGTGCGCAACGTCGGCGGCGGCATGAACGACTGGATCGCGGCCGGCTATCCCGTCACGAGATGACGCGGTCGTGATCACCCATCTGGACGGTATCGTTCTGGGGCCGCTGAACCTGAGCTGGAGCAGCCTGACACTCGCGCTGGGACTGTTGACCTGGTTCGGCGTGGCGCGCTTCCCGGGTGCGCAGCGCGCGGCGCTGGTGACACTGGTGGTCGCCCGCCTGTGGGCGGCGCTGCCCGGCCTGGATGACGCGCGCCCACTGGCCGAGCACCTGCTGGACATCGTGGACGTCCGCCGGGGCAGCTGGGCGTGGGCTCCGGGGCTGGGGGCCGGGCTGGTGACCCTGTGGTTCATCCAGCGGCGTCCCACGGCGGGGGTGATCCGCGCCGTCGCCCTGACCGTGCTGGCCGCCACCGTTCCCCTGGTGCTGCGCCCGGTTCCCGCTGCCACAGCTGCCACGCTGCCCTCTACCGCCCTGCCCCTGCTGGCTGCCGGGGCCGCCCTGACCCCGCCCCCCCTTCAGGCCCTGCCGCGACCCGGCGTGGTGAACTTCTGGGCCACCTGGTGCCCGCCCTGCCGGGCAGAATTGCCGTTGCTGGCCAGCGCCATGGCCCAGGGGGAACCCATTGCGCTGGTGAATGTGGGGGAATCTGGGGCGGACGTGCAGGCATTCTTGCGTGACCACCGTCTGGATGTGGACAGCTGGCTGGGTGGCGAACGTTTTAGTGTTCCGCTACAGGTCAGCGGTTTTCCAACCACGCTGGCCGTGAACGCAGCTGGCCGGATCGTCGCCCGTCACCTCGGCCCGTTGAGCGGCGCGCAACTCCAGTCTCTGCTGGCCCTGGCCAAGGGTGCTCCATGACCGGCGGGCAGCCAGACGCCGCCTCTGATCAGCTGCTCCTCAACCGGCTGCGGCGCATTGAGGGGCAGGTGCGTGGCCTGCAGCGCATGGTTGAGGAAGGCCGCGACTGCCACGAGATCCTGACCCTGATCTCCGGTATCCGCAGCGCCCTGGACGCCTCCGGCAGCGCGATCCTGGAACAGTACGCCTCAGGCTGTCGCCCCGGCTCGGGCGACGCCATCACGCCCCAGGACGTGGTGCGTGCACTGCGACTGCTCCGGCGATGACACCGGCGTGCCCGATCACGCTTTATCCTGAGCTGTGACCTCCCAATCCACCGGCTCCTTATCTGTTGAGGCCACCCAGTGCCCCGTGTCCGGAACCCGGGGCAGGGCAGTCAAGACCGTCACCCTCAAGGCGCTGCTGACCCCAGGAGCGCTGGCCCACCTGGACGCCGGGGCCGCCTTCCAGTTCTGCGCCGACCCTGCGTGTGAGGTGGTCTATTTCAGCGCGCAGCAGACCTACGCCACGACTGATCTGAAGGGGCCGGTGTTCCAGAAAGCGCCGGAGAGCGTCGTGCCGGTGTGCTACTGCTTCGGTCACACCCGCGCCGAGGTTCGGCATGCTGCCGAGACGGGCTCCGGGGAGACGCTGCTGGAGACCATCACCGGACACATCCAGGCTGGACGTTGCGGCTGCGAGGTGAACAACCCTCAGGGCTCCTGCTGCCTGGGCAACGTGCGGGCGGTCTTGAGGTCAGCATCACACCTGGCCTCTCCTGCACCCTGAATCCAGCCTGGGTGCAGGGCAGCACCCAGGCTGCGGGCTGACTCCCATTGAGCTGCCACCGGTCATCACTGACACTGGACGTCCAAGGACGTCCAACGTTCGCTTCAGCAGCGGGCAGATTCACCTCCCAGCCGGAGCGGTGCATCCAGACGGATCTCTGCGCGCATACGTGAGATATGCCTGTCCTCCCCGCCGCCTTCCCTGGGTGTCATGCCCCGGAATGGCGGCCGGTGCGGCAGACTGCAGTCATGCCCGTCACCCTGCCGCCCGGCCTGGAGTACCAGCGGCTGATCGTGCAGCTCCAGCATGGACAGGAGGGTGCCCTGAAGGCCCTGTACGACGCGCTCGCTGGCGTGACCTACCGCGTGTGCCTGCGGATGCTGGTTTCCCCGGAGGACGCTGAGGAAGTCCTCCAGGACACCTTCCTGCGCCTGGAGGCCCAGGCCGGACGCTACGATCCGGCGCGCGGCACGGTGCAGACCTTCGTGTTGACCATCGCCCATCACCTGTGCCTGGAGCGGCTGCGTGCCCGCCGCGCCCGGCCACAGGCCCAGGACGGCGCGTTCGACGATCCGGCGTTCGACCTGCCAGCACCTTCCCCACCGCGCGATCCCCTGGATCAGGCCCTGCTTGGCACCGCCCTGAGCTCGCTCCCGGATACCGACCGGCTGCTGCTGGAGGACATGTTCTTCGGCGGGTACACCCACGCTGAACTCACGGCCCGCACGGGGTTGCCCCTGGGCACGGTGAAAAGCCGCCTGCGCCGCGCGCTGCTGAATCTCCGCGGAAGGATGACCCCATGATCCACCCGACGGAACTGCTGCCCGGGTACGTCCTGGGTGACCTGGACGCGCCGGAGTTGGAGAGTGTCGAAGCGCACCTGACCGGCTGTGCCCCCTGCCGCACCGAGGTGGCCCGGCTGCGGGACGCCGTGTTCTCGCTCGCCGACGACCTGCCCGAGGCGGCCGTGCCCACCGGCACCTGGGAACGCCTGCAGGCCCGCCGTACCGCCGGGGCGATCCAACATCCGACTCAGCCGACGCCCACAGTGGTGCCCCGCCTCCACCGCCCGCGCTGGCCGTGGTTGGCGGCGGCCGCCGTCCTGGTGCTGGCCCTGAACCCCCTCACGATCCGCCTGATGACGCCACCGTCGCCGCAGACCACCGCTGAGCGGTGGGAGGCCCAGGGCGCGTCCCGGCTGACCCTCGCGTCGCCGGACGGTCGGGCGTTCGGTACGCTGCTGGTGCGGTCGGACGGACAGGCCCTGGTGATTCTCACCCGGCCGGCGCCGGCCGGGCAGGTCTACCAGGCGTGGGGTCGCACAGGCAGTGGGACGGGCGCCCGCGTGCCGGTCAGTCTGGGGCTCACGGGCGGCACCGTCCTGCAGGTGGGCTGGCGGGGCTACGCGTCCGTGGGCATCAGCGTGGAACCCGCCGGGGGCAGCCCGGCCCCGACCCGCCCGCTCGGCCGGGTGGCGCTGCCCGGCGTGTAGACCCGAGGCGGTGATGGGCACGGCCACAGGCGGCCAGTGGACTCATCACAAGAGCGGCCCCCACTCTCGTGGGGGCCGCCCCGCCTCGGGCGCTCAGCCCTTGGTCATCTTGACCGGGGCGCAGATCGGCACGACGCTAGGGTCACTGGCATAGTGGACGTTGATGTACGCGCCCATATCGCCCGCGATCTTGGCCATGTCACCGCTCACCGTGACGGTCGCGTTGCCGCTGGCGTCCGACATGAAGTTCGGAAAGCCCAGCGTCACCGGCCCGTTGGACGCGCAGGGATCCGTGCTCGACGCAGGCCCGAAGGCGTGGTAATGCGCGATATACGCCTTGCTGGGCGTCAGGCCGCTCACCGTCAGGGTGGTGCTGACCATGCCGCCACTCATGGTCGCCACGGCCTTGCCCATCGCAGCGGGATCGGCCGTGTTGGCGTTGTGCTTAAAGGTGTAGGTGGTGCCGCCAGCGCCCATCATCATGCTGCACGAGCCGAGCAGTGCGGTGGTGGCCATCCCCAGAACGATCTTGTATACGAACATACTGTCCTCCATGGTGCGTGTCCTGCGTTGACTCCGCCTCAGCGGTTGGTCACAGTAATCGTGGCGCTCATGCCATCGTGGTACGAGCAGTAGTAGGTATAGGTGCCGGGGGTCTTGAAGGTGTAACTGTACTTGTCCCCTGGCCGCAGGTCTGGCGACTTCAGGTCGGCCACTGTCAGGGACAGGACGTTGTGGGTGACCTGCCCGGTATGGAGCCAAGTCACGGTGGTGCCCGCTTTGATGCTCAGCGTGGCCGGCTGGAAGCGGTTGTCAGCAATGTTCACCGTCACGCCGGCGATGGTGGTGGGCGCGGCGGTGACCGGCGTGACCGCACCTTTCAGGACGGCAGCACACAGGGGAACGTCGGTCAGGTCGGACGCCCTGTGGACGTCGACATATGCCCCCAGCGGGCCGCGCAGGCGCGTGGGATTGGCCCGCAGAGTCACCGTGGCCTGACCCTGCGCGTCCGTTCTGAAGGCCGGGAAGCCCAGGGTGATGGGGCCACCAGACGCGCAAGGCGCCCCGCCTGCCGAACCCAGGGCATGGTAATGGGCGGCGTAGGCCGTGTTGGGCGTCAAGCCACGCAGGGTCAGTACCGACAGCGACAGGGCGGACGACACCGTGCGCACACTGAGCTGTCCAGATGCGCCAGCCGCCGTACCGGTGGCCAGCAAGGGGAAGGCCTGGGAGGTCTGCGTCTGGGCCACGGCGGGCATCAACAGCAGGGCGGGCACCAGCGCGAAGTGAATGGATCTGAACATCTGGAGTCCTGTTAGCGCGTGAGGGGGCTGGTGGCCGCTGCGTCGTTGCTGTCACTCAGGATGGCCGGGCCGGCGTTCAGATCGGTGTCGAAGGGAGACACGGCGTAAGGCTGACCCTGATCGGCGAAGAGCTTCGCGGTCGTCTGGGGGTTCTTCGGCCAGACCACCAGGTGGTCGAGGTTCACCTTGCTGGATCTGATGGCCGGGCCGTCCGGCTTGCCGTCCTTGGCCGTGCCGCGCAGCGTGAAGGCGTCGAAGATGCTCGCCATGGCGTTCGCCTCGACTTTCCCCTTCGCGTCGGCCTTGAAGTCCATCACGTGCTGCATGAGGCCGAAGGGAGCCACCGGCGACTCGGTCAGGAACAGGGTGTACTGAGCGCCGGGCGTGAGGCCCTCGGCCTTGAGGGTCAGGTCGTCCGTTCCTTCCAGTGACCGGATCACCACGTTCCCCGCGACGCCCTTCAGGGCGGCCGGCAGGAACGCGAAGGGCTTGTCGGGCACGCCCAGCTTGATCTTCACCGACGGCAGACCCACCCGCACGGTGTTCAGGTTCTGGGTGCCCGCTCCGCTGGGCACGGCATTCGCCACGTACACCAGCGCCTGTGGCATCTGCCCGATCGGGATGGTCTTGATGACGGTGTTGCTGGCCGTGTCGATCACGTCCACCGCGTCCTGGTCTTCCAGGCCGACGTACACCCGCGTGTTGTCACCACTGGGCCAGATCCCGTGCGGGGTCATACCGGTGGGGATGGTCGCCACGATCTGCGGCTTCGCGCCCCGTTTGATGACCTTCACGACGTTCTCACCGCCCACGGTGACATAGATGAAGTCGCCGGCCCCAGTACTCACCGCGTTCACGTGGTTGGTCACCTTGCCGGTGTCGAGCACGTGCAGCACCTTGAAGGTGCGGGCGTCGATGGCCGTGACCTTGCCCACGTCCTTGTGGGTCAGCCACACCTCCTTACCGTCGGGCGTGACCACCAGGTTGGGCGAAAAGGGACTGACAACCGGCACGCGGGCGATCACCTTGTGGGTAGGAACATCGATCACATCGAGCTGCGCGGTGCGGCTGGAGTCCACGAAGGCGCGCTGTCCGTCCGGGCTGAAGACGACCATGCCCGGCCCCTGGGCAACCCTGATGCGCCCGGTCTCCTTCAGGCTCGCCACGTCGATGACCGAGAGGTAGTCCTCACCGCGCACGGTGACCCAGACCTGCTTGCCGTCTGGGGTGAAAAAGCCCTCGTGCGGGCCGCGCCCGGTGTATACCGTGCCCATCACGTGGTTGTCGCGCGTGCGGATGATGGTCACACCGTTCGAGGCGTTGCTGATGACGCTCAGATACCGCCCGTCGGGTGAGAACCCCAGGCCGTGGACGTTGACCTGCATGTCGTCGAGCGCTCCGAGTACTCCGGGCCGGGGGTGGCCCAGCGGGATCTGGCCTACGACCGTATTGGTGGCGGGATTGATGACCGTCACCGTGTTGGACGTCTGGTCGGCGGTGTACACCCGGTCGCGGGAGGACAGGGCGGGGCCGTTCAACGTGGGCGGCTGCAGTACGCCCTGAGCTCCGCCGCCACTGGCGTGCTGGGCGAGGGCGAGGGCACCGGTCACGCTGGCGGTGAGCAGGGCGGCGAGGGCGGGGCGGGATAGATGTGGACGCTGGAACATGACGGCCTCCAAAAACAAGGGCTGGCTCTGCGAGGGGCGGGGAACGGCTGGATGGGTGCCTTCATCACCCGTATGCGCCGCCTCCAGCTCCTGGATGCCACCAGCACTTCACCGAAGCTTCACGGTGTCACGTGCCGGCATCCTCGAAGTGAAGGTCACGCGACGTCCTGCTGATCTGCCGGCTCCGGGCAACCGGTACGCTCAGCCATGCCTGCCTTTAATGCTCCGCACCCCATCACGCAGGGTGCAGGAACCGATCTGCGTGCGAATTGGACACCTGACGGCCAGTGGATCGTCTTTGAACGCTTGCAGGATGGTCGTCGGCGGTTACACCGTGTGCATCCGGATGGATCAGATCTGGAGCCGCTGGCGCTGGAGGAACCTGACGGCTCGGACAGCACTGGCCGTCCTGCGTTCTTCGCGCCCAACGATGTCGTCTTCGTCAGTGATCGCCTGGGCCGCACGGCCCTGTTCCGGGAAACTCAGGGCCAGGTAACGCCGCTGCACGCCAGTGAGCAGCCATGTTACGGGCCGGCCCTGGGCACCGCCGGCACCTGGCCGCTGCTGTACTTCCAGTCGGACGGTTCAGATGCGACGCACATCTCCGCGCTGGGGCAGGATGGGCAGGTGATCCGGCTCACCCACACGATGGGCGTACAGGATCAGCCGTGGCCTTTCCCGGACGGACAGAGTTTCGTCTATCACGCACGAGAGGATGGACGACATGTGGTGTGCCTCCAGTCCGTGCAGGCCGGGGCTGCGCCCGTAGTCTTGAGCGATGCGGATGAGGAGACCGCCTACGTGACCCCGTTCCCGTCGCCGGACGGCCGGTGGATCGCGTTCACCTCGGCCCGGGGGGG
>NZ_JACHFK010000019.1 GCF_014201805.1 Deinococcus metalli
CCATCCCATGCCGAACTGGGTCGTGAAACGAGTCCGCGCCAATGATACTCGGCTGGCAGCAGCCCGGAAAAGTCGGTCAGTGCGGGGGTTTTTTTATTGCGGGAGTAGCTCAGCTGGTAGAGCACTACCTTGCCAAGGTAGATGTCGCGAGTTCGAATCTCGTCTCCCGCTCCAGAATTCAGGACCCCCCCTCACACGAGGGGGGCTTTTGTTGTGCCCACGCCACGGATAAAGCAGCCGCCCCCAGGCTTGAACTGGGGGCGGCTGCTTTCGTGTCATTTCAACGCTTGAAAAGCTTGCGCATCGCGCTCCAGGGCGACCCTGCCTTGTCCTCAGGGACAGCTTCGGCCCGCGGCTCCGGCTGGGCAGCCACAGTGGGCAGCCGCTCAGCACGCCCGGACAGGTCCTGCCCGATGTCCGGGGTGTCCTTCTCCATCTCGACATCGTCCCAGTCCAGAATGGGTTTGCTGTTGTGGCGTCCGAGGCCGGTCGAGGTCATACGTCCATGATGCGGAGGGCTTTGGATCAGAACTCTTACAACGCCCCCACCCGAACAGGGGTGGGGGCGAGCGTGGTGCCGAGAGCGGGACTTGAACCCGCACGGGTTGCCCCGGCCGATTTTAAGTCGGATGCGTCTACCGTTCCGCCATCCCGGCCCTACCCGAGCTGGGCGCGGCCAGTATAGGACACGCCGCCCCGCCCGTGGGCGCAAAAAAACCCCGCCTTGGGGCGGGGCAGGTGGTGGAGGTGGGCGGAGTCGAACCGCCGTCCAAGAGTCCGTTCAGCGTGCGTCTACGTGTGTATCCCTCTGTTTGATTGTCGGGCCGCCGCTCACCAGAGGGCGGGTTCTCGTCGGCCGTATCTCCACTTCGTTTCGCCTACCGCTATGGAGCCTCGCGTCGGCTAGCCTTCTTTTATTGCAGTTCGCGCCGCGCCAAAGGCCGGGCTAGACGGTCACTGTCTCACTTAAGCAGCGAGAGCGTAGTTCTGTTCGCCAGTTAATGGCTTTGCCGTTTGTTAACGAGGCCAACGGCACCTCGACACGCAGCAGCGCCTGCAGTTCCCCTGTCGAAACCGGGTCACCCCCAGAAGCGCACTGGATTTCTCCAGTCCGACCACTCTACCAAATGCGCGCTGACGGCACATTGACCAATTCCACTATGTTCCGCGCGGGGCCTTGCGGCGGCGCCGTGGCGGGGGCGGCAAATCGCCGGGCTCCTTCACCGGCGTCCAGCCGTTGCGGAGCATGCGGTCGACGATCACGCGGCCGGAGCTGGGCGCGGCCACCTCGTCCACCTGAGGGTTCGACGGCACCGGGGGCGGCGGCGGGCTGAGCGGACGTTCCCCCACGCGGGGCGGAGCGGCCAGACCGGGGGCCGGAGCGGCGCCCGCGACGGGTGGGCCGCCCGCGGGCCGGGGTGCAGCGACGGGATCTCCAGCGGCAGAGACTGTTGGGTTCAGGGCGGCGTTCGGAGTGTAGTCGCGGCCGTTCACCGCCTGCTGGTTCAGGATGCGCAGCAGCACGGACGTCATGGTGGGCTTGTCGTCGTCGAAGGCGCCGTGCGCGCGGGCATCCGTCAGGGCGTCCGCCTGGGTGGCGCTGCCGCGCGACACGCACACCACCCCCAGATCCTGGAAGGTGTCCGCCAGGGTCTGTCCGCCCGGCAGCAGGGGCCGCGTGTGGTACTTCGCCATGCCGAGCAGCGGCGTCTCGGTGCCCGGCGTTTCCAGCGCGCGGGCCACGAGGTACAGCAGGGACTTGTGGTACGGCGTGATGCCCGCGTACGAGCACGTGTCGTCCAGCTCGTCCTGCTCGGTCAGGGTAAACAGGGCAAAGCGCTCCACGTCTGCGGCCGGCCCGCCCAGATGTGGCAGCACGACGTCCGCGAACTCCTGCACGGTCATGGCCGGGGCGAGAAACTGCACCGACTCGGCCCGCAGCTGGCGTTCCGCGAGCCGCGCGAGGAGTGCGCCGACCATCACGCTGCCCGCGCTGTGCCCGACGAGGTGCACGCGCAGCGGCCGGGTGCGGTACGTCTCGCTGCCCGCCGCCTGCGCGAGCAGATCGAGGAGCTGCGTGCCGCCCGCCTCGTCGGTGGCGTCGCCGGCAGCGCGGGCGTTGGCCTTCATCTCCTGCCACAGCCAGCGGATCAGGCGGCCCGCGACGCCCTCGACCATGCGGTCGAAGCCCTCCACGAGTTCCTGCCCCAGCCCGCCGGCCGGAAGCCGCAGGCCCAGGCTGCTGGCCAGCTGCGAATACAGCGTCTCGCCCGGCCCGCTCTGCCACGCCAGCGTGATGGGATACACGCCGCTGTTGAGCCACCAGTTCAGGTGCTCCTGGGCGCCCACCAGCCCGTCGCGCTCGCTGACCAGCCCGCCGTGCGCGTACAGCACCACATGTGCCTCCTGCTGCGTGGCGTGGAAGGCCTGCATGTGCTCCACGACGTCCCGCAGCTGTGCGGGCGTGCTCACGAAGCGGCCGCTGTCGCTCAGGCGCCCGCCCGCGCCGAGGTTCACCACGTACCGCGACAGGCGCTCAAGTTCCGGGCCCGGCACCGCGACCAGCGTGCCGCCCGCCGCCCGCACGTCGTTCTCCCAGCCGCTCACGTACAGCTTCGCGGCGGGCACGCCGGGCCGCGCGACCCACGCGTCGTACGCGCTCTCCAGCCAGTCCTCGTAGGGCAGCACCGCGAAGCCCCGGTCGCCCCACGCGGCTCCCCAGGAGTTCTGCACCACGAAGCCGATCTCGTTGTAGCCGACCAGGGCGTAGGCGTGGCCGCCGAGCGGCGCGTCGCTCACCGCGCGGTCGATCACGTGCAGCGTCCGGGCGCCCCGCTGCATGACCGCCGGCCGCTGCCAGCCCGCGTGGATGGTGCCGGACGCCGCGACCGCATTCAGCTCCGTGATGGCGGACTGCATGTCGTCCAGTCGTCGCGGGTTCACGCGGTAGAACGCGCCCAGCGGCATGGCCGCCGCGTGACGCCGCACGTCGTCCGTGTCGAGGTTCAGGTCCGTCTGCAATTCCGGCCACTCGCGGGTGCTGAGCACGCCGTGGTGAAACCAGCCCTTGAGCGCCCCGCGCAGGGACGACCCGGCGTCGGCGGTGCCCGGGAACTCGTCGTAGCGGCGGGCCAGCGCGTACAGCATGTACGGACTCGCCTGTTCATCCGGGCTGAGCGTGACGCGCTTGCGGCGCGGCGTTCGCCTGGCGGCTGCGCGGGCAGTGTTGATCACGGCGGCCAGCGCGTGCCCGGTGCACGACTGCCCCACCTGTGTGAGCACCAGCGCGTCCAGATCCGGCTCCAGCCGCTCGGGCAGCAGCGGGATCTTGGGCCGGTACGGCAGGTCGCGGGCGTCGAACACGTCCGGCTTGACCTGCAACGTGAAGGCCTGCGCGCCCACCTGGATCTCTCCGTCCTCCACCATCTTCGGCATGCCGGCTCCCTGGCGCACCGGGAACTCTCGGGGCGCGCCCTGTCATGCTGCCCGGCCAGGCATGACCGGCCCGTGATCGGGGACGCTCAGTCGCGGCGGAACTGCTGGTTGAAGAATCGCCACTGCTTGCGCCCGTAGGCGTAGACCGGGTGCGTCCACTTGCCGGCGACCGTGCCCTCGCGCAGCGCGGCCAGCAGCGCGGCGGGCGAGTCCACCGTGCGGAAGGGCGTCTCTACCCACGCCTCGCCGATGTCGCGCAGGGTGTGGGCGTCGCTGCCGGCACACGTGGGCAGCCGGCGCGCCCGCGCCCACTCGTCCGCCGTGTGGTTCCAGCGGTGTTGCGACAGGCGCGAGTTGAAGGTCTCCACGATGTCGATGTGGTCGGCGATCCGCACGGTCGCCTCGGGCCGCAGGCGGTAGCGCTTGAGGGGATCGAAGCCGTGCTGGAGCATCACCAGACCGCCCTGCGCCTTGATCTCGCGCACGGTGTCCTCCGGCGTGAGCCCCGGCGGGATGCGCTCGTGCAAAAAGAGCCCGATGAGTTCGCCCTCGCTGGTCGTGATCTCCTCGCCCGGCACGACGCTCAGGCGGTCCGCGAGACCCATGTCCGCGACGATGGCCTGGAGTTCCGGGCCGCCGCGCTGCTGGTCGTGGTCCGTGACCGCGATCACGCGGGTGTTCGTGCGCAGCATCCACCCGGGGATGTCGCGCAGCGCGGTGCGGCAGTCGTGGCTGACCGCCGTGTGGCAGTGCAGGTCCATGCGCATGACCTGCACGCCCTGGCGCCACACGACGTTGTTCTGCAGACCCCGCATGGTGTGCGGCGGGCGGCCCAGCACCTTGCCCACGAAGTCCTGCGCCTGGTGCACCACCGACACCGGCATGGGCGTGGTGCGGCGCGCGGCCGTCACGTCCGGCGATCGCCGCGGGCCGGAGCGGGTCATGGCGTGTCCGCCGCGGCGGGAGCGGCCACCGGCACCAGCACCTGCACGGCGCCCGGCCAGCACTCCACGCGCACCGTGCCGACCGCGCCCTGCTCGCCTGCCCGCACCTCGCCGTCCACGTGGAAGGCCTGTCCGTGGTACGGAATCTCGATGACGCGCGCGCGGTCGCTGCGCACGCTGGGCAGCGCCTCGAAGTCGTCGCGGGCCAGGGCCGCCAGGTACGTGAGCATGCCGTCGCGGTGGTCGGCGTCGATGCGGATCACGTCCAGCAGGCCGTCCGACGTGTCGGCGTTCGTCGCCAGCCGCAGCCGGGGGCCGGTCGCCCGCGTGTTCAGGATCTCCAGCAGGGCGTAGGGGGTCTCGTCGGGTTCCGGCGTGCCGTCCAGGGTCAGCTGGATCGGCGCCGGGTCGAAGGTCGACAGCGCGCTGCCCAGCGCCTGCACGGCGCGCAGCGGGCTCTTGCCGTCGTCCGGGTTGTACTCCGCGAGCACCTCCGCGAAGGCCCCGCAGCCGCAGGCCTCCAGAAAGACGTCCTCGCCCCACGGCGCGGTCACGCGGCCCAGGTCGAAGGGCTGCACCTGCGCGCCCCGGTACCCGGCGATCACGTCCAGCGGTTCGCCCTGGATGCCCAGCGTGCGCCCGATGTTGTTCGCGGTGCCCATGGGGATGATGCCCAGGATCACGCCCTCCCGCCCCGCGAGGTGCATCGTCGCGGCGCGGATGGTGCCGTCGCCACCCGCCACGAACACCGTGCCCTCCACCTCGCGCAGCGCGTGCACGAGGTCGTCCTCGGAGTCCGTCGCGCGGTACACCGGGCGGTACCCGAGCTGGTGCAGCGCCTCGACGAGGTGGTCCGGGCTGCTGCGCTCGCTGCCGCCGGCCCGGGTGTTGTAGATCAGGGTCGCCTCGGTCGTGGGCAGCGTGTCGCCGCCGGGCACCACGCCGGGTTCGGGGGCGACTCCGGGAGCGGCGTCGTGTAGGGTCATGGCGCCACTGTACGCACTGCCCTCCCGGCCCGCCTTGAGGAAACCGTGAACGGATGGGCTGCCCTCAGGCCGCGCCCCCGGCTTCCTCGTGCTGCCGCCGCAAGGCCGCCCAGTCCTCGTACGCCAGGGCGGGCAGCAGCGCGAAGCTGCCCACGAACAGAGATGCGATGGCTGCCGGAACGCGCACGGCCGTGCGGCCGTTCAGGACCAGATACAGCGCGCCCAGGGTGGACAGCGCCCCGATGTCCATGAACATGATCCGCGTGAACGCGCTGCGTTTCAGGGCGCCCCGCGTGCCCAGGTCGCCCGGCCGCGCGCGCCCGAGCACGGCGGTGAGCACCAGCATGAGCAGCAGCGCGCCGTACAGGCGAATCCGGTCGGCCGACGGGTGGCGGTAGCGTTCGGCAGAGCGCTGGATGGACGCAGGGTTCATACGCCAGCGTACTGCCGCGCTCTACAGTGCGGCGATGATCCCGGCCACGCTGATCTACAACGCCGGCGGCGGCAGCAGCCACCGCGCTCCGCTGGATGAACTGCTGGCCGCGCTGCAAGGCGCCGGGTACGACGCCCGGCACCGGCCCACGGCGCACGAGGACGACGTGCCGCGCGTGCTGGACGGCGTGACCGGCCCGGTGTTCGTGGCGGGCGGCGACGGCACCTTCCGCGCCGCCGCGCTGGCCCTGGCCGGACGGCCGGACGTGACGGTGGGCGTGATTCCGCTGGGCACGTCGAACAACGTGGCGGTCACGCTGGGCCTGAGCGGCGCGCCGCTGGACGTGGCCCGCGCGTACGCGGGCGCCGCCGCGCGGCCCTTCGACGCCGGGTGCGTGACTGCTCCGTGGGGCGAGGACGTGTTCTTCGAGGCCTGCGGCTGCGGCGTGTTTGCGGATGTGCTGCACGCCTACGACCCCGACGCCCCCAAGAGCCCGCTGCGCGCCGTACAGGCGCTGCTGGACACCCTGCCGCGCTTCACGCCCACGGACCTCGACGTGACCGTGGATGGCCAGCCGCACCCCGGCCCCGCGCTGGCCCTGCTGGAAGTGATGAACATCCGCGCGACCGGCAACTCCATGCGCCTGGCGCCGAACGCGCACCCCGGCGACGGCCGCCTGAACCTGATCCGCGTGAACGGCGAGCAGCGCGACTCGCTGCTGGCGTACGGCGCGGCCCTGCTGCGCGGCGACTTCGACACCCTGCCCAGCGTGAGCGAGACGCCGCTGAGCACCGTGCAGATCCCGTACGCCGGGCAGGTGTTCCATGTGGACGGCGAGACGCGCCCCGAAGGGCCGCCCGGCGGCACCGTGGACGTCCGCGTGTGGCCCGCCGCGCTCCAGGTGCTCGCGCCCCGCGCATGACGCGCCCGCTGCTGGCCGGCGCGCTGACGGCGCTGCTGCTGGTGCTGGTCCTGACCGCCGCCGTGGTGGCCGGCGCGGCGCTGCCCTTCGACCGGCCGCTGAGCGTGTGGCTGCACACGCACGCCACCCCGCCGGACGTGACCGGCGCGGACGTGCTGAACGTGACGGGCACGCTGGCCGTCGTGGTGCCCGGCACGCTGGTCGTGGCCGCGCTGCTCGCCGCCCGGCATCGCCGCCGGCACGCGCTGACGCTGCTGGGCGGCATGGGCGCCACCCTGGCCGCGCAACTCGCCCTGAACGCCGCCGTCCACCGGCCCCGGCCCACGCTGTACCCGCATCTGGTCGCCGCGCCGGGCCTGTCGTACCCCAGCGGGCACGCCGCCCTGGCCGCCGCGCTGGGCACCCTGGCCGCCGCCGTGGCGTGGCGCACCCGCTGGCGCTGGCCCACCGTGATCCTCGCCGCCGCGTACGCGCTGGCGATGGGCGCCGCCCGTGTCCTGCTGGCGGTGCACAACCCCAGCGATGTGCTGGGCGGGTGGCTGCTCGGGCTCGGCGTGGGGCTGCTCGCCGCGTGGGTGGGGGAGACGTGGCGCCGTACACGCCGGGCAGGGTTGCCGCTCCCGTAGGACGCTCCGTGCTTACGCCGGTTTCAGCCGCCGCCGCACGCTCTCTGCATAGACCTCGGCGTCGCCACTCTGCACCGCCTGCACGATCAGGCCGCCCACATACTCGGCGCTGTCGCCCTGCACGTACGCCGCCGCACGCTTCGGGTCGCTCTGCACGGAGTTGTGCCCGAAGTCCGTGGCGGTCATGCCCGGATGCACCAGACTGACCGTGATGCCCAGCGGCCGGAACTCCTCGCGGGCGATCAGGGTCAGGTTGTTCAATGCGTGCTTGGTGCTGGAGTACGGCGCCAGCCCCGGCACCAGCATCTTGGTCGTGCCGGAACTGATGTTCACGATGGTCCCCGACCCCTGCGCCGTCATGATCGGCAGCACCTGCTGCATGGCATTCAGCACGCTCACCACGTTCAGTTCCAGCAACTCGCGGTACTCGGCCAGCCCCGCCTGCGCCACCGGCACGTGCATGCCCCGCCCCGCGTTGTTCACCAGCACGTCAATCCGTCCGTAGTGCGCGTGCGTCTGCGCCACCATGCGCGCCACCGAGTTCTCGTCGAGCATGTCGGTCGGCACGGCCAGCGCGTCCGGCAGCCGGGCGGCCAGCTCGCGCAGCTTGTCCTCGGAGCGGGCGGCCAGCGCCACCTTCGCCCCCTGCGCCGCAAACGCCTCCGCCGCCGCAAGGCCAATGCCGGAGGACGCGCCGGTGATGATGACGACTTTGCCGGAGAAGAAGGAGGTCATAGGAGGAGGGTAGCATCAGCGTTGCTCACCAATTCATTTTGCAGGATCGCCATGTAGCTCATCGCTATTTACAGGGGGAGTCGGCCGGGATAGTGCCATCTCACTGCCAACTAGCGCCGAAAAATCGTGAAGTGAACGATTTCGTCCGTCGGCCTATATAAACCACCCCTTCCCCTAGATCAATTAACGAATCCATAATTCGATTGGCGGTTCCCTCCATATTCTGATACGGGATTCTCCTGCTCAGCGTATCTAAAAGCTCGGATCTATCTATTCGGGAGTAGTCACTCATGAGTATGCTTGAGTATGTTGAAAGTATAATATACGCTGAGTTAATATCTGTTTCGCTGGTGGAGATTTCAATTTGCGTAATCAATTCTCTCAAATGGTCGGCTATTTTACATTCTCTGATGATATAATAGTAATCGTTGCTTGAAACAATTTTTATCTTTTCGCCACCCGAAATATCAATGGTCGAATTTGGGGCGATCACGAGAAATTTATCTTTGTTGGCTCTGCCATTACCAGTCCTGGCAACAATATTAACTAATTTCCTGAAACCGGCATCGGATATATTTATCCAACTACTGTCAGAACCATCGGAGCGAGTCCAAGAAATGTTTACTCTTTCTATTTCGCTATATATCTTTACCTTGGAGATTTGCCTGTCTGAGAATACATTGTTTATTTTACCGGAGTCCTGCAAATAAGTGGTTGGAACTACTATGTCGGGAATAGGCGGAAAATCGCCGAGGCTCTTGAGAATCTTCGAGGCGGAGTAGCTATTATATAGATTTCTTGATAAGTAGTTTACTGAATCTATCATATCCCATAGGATCGTCCATATTTCGCTATGTTTCCTAACCTCGTTTATCGATACCAGCGTTCTCTCCTCGCCATTGTCAAGTAGTATGCCGTTGATTTCCCTGATGGCCTTCTTAAGCAAGTCTGTTCTGATTGGAACTACTTGAAATGAAGGAGACTCACTAAGCTGATTCATCATAGATCGTGCGTCGGTGGCGGCTTGAGTTAATGAGACCTTTTTATTATTGGACATCTCTCTGATTTCTTTATTGACGTGTTCCGAGTAGGAGGAATATATCTTCATTAGAGAAGACTCAAGCTCTGGCGTGATCTCGAAATCTGATCGGGCGACGTTCGTTTTTGGAGCATTCTCTCCGGTAAAGTTGGCCAATGCTATGAAGACATTGTTCTTGTATCCGGGGGTTCCAGATGAAACAAAGACCCCTTCAACAAACGTGCCTAATTGCACAGACTCATTACGCTGTCTTTGCTGATATCCGACGAATTCCCATTGTTGTCCCCATTTATTCCATGAAACAGCATAAGAGATATCCAAACCTTTTTCTGTATGTGAGATTATTTTCATATCTCCGTGTACGAGCTCCTCCTCTGGTACATTGTCTTTCGCGAGTGGGTATCCTTGGTCAGTGAGCAAGTCTTGTACAGCTTCACGGGTCGAATTAAATCCAATACGTTCCAGACCGCCTTCATCGTGATAAATTATTTCACAGTACGGAAACATAATCCATTTTTGTACCAATTGCTTAAAATCATATTTTCGCAGGGAAGGCCTAATGAGCATTTTAATGAGCGTTCCTGATTCGGAAAGCTTTTCTGCCCCTAAGTCATTTCTATCAACATCTCTTACTAGATAGTCTGATTGAGCGTCGCTTAATTTTAAATTCCTTACAGTATCTTTTCTTCCCGTCGTCGTATAGACTTCCACATCATCGCTTATCATAAAGCACGACAAAACACCAATACCAAATCTTCCTATTGGTGAAAAATTGGGGTATTTTTTCTTAAATTCCGGAACTTGATATTTGCTTGATCCCGCTTTTAAGAAGTAGCTTTCTATCTCATCTTGCGACATGCCAACGCCGTTGTCGAGGATCTGCAACACTCCAGATTCGGCATCCCAAAATATGTCGATCCTCGGGGCATATGGAGTTTCGGACAATGAAAGAATGTGCGCGTTCAATTTTACTGCATCGAGGCCGTTTTGTATCAGTTCCCTTAGGGAGACGCTTATATCGTTATATAGAGTTTGGCCGGTCAACAATTTTAATATCTTGTTTTGATCAAGAGTAAAACTGAGCTGCTTTGGGTGAAATCCTCTGGTAGATATTTTTGAGGCATCAATATATCTCCACTCAAATTTAATATTTAGTCCAAACTTTTCCTTTGACCTTTTGATCCATTCATAACATAATTCAATTTCTGACCTTAAATATGAAATATATCTTTGGAGGTCAAAATACGCCTGTGGATCTTTGAATTCCGCCCTTATTTCAATAGTGTCTTGTGGCTTTTTAGCCTGTATCTCGTCTTGTGTAAGTGGTTTGGGCCTTATCGAAGTTACCGCATTCTGTTTCAGCCATTCCCGTTTTGAATATGGATTTTTAGGGTCAATTATTCGGAATTGGATAGTCGGAGCCCTTTCGCCTGTAACATGAAGTAGATCGACTGTCCTGAGTATGACTGCGCAATACTGTAGATTGGCCGACTCATGGGGCGTATGGCCATATGGCTTTGAAACCTCAAATTGATCTGTGTCGCTGATATCAGACAGATGATGGCTCTCGCACAGCAGAGCTACATCATCTCTGACGTTTTCGTTCACTTTACTAAGAAGTAGATTGACCTCTTTTAGTTGGGAAACACAATATCCTAAGTCTAATGAGCTGTCGTTTTGTATCCATCTCTTAATCCTCTTTGCGTGACCACCTCTTACGAACTCTTGGTAAACATATTTTTCTCTCTCAAGGTCATCTGGATATATTTTATTCAAATTTACATTATAATCTTCGCTGCTTTCGTCTAAAACTAGAAACGATTCTCTGAATGAAGGAAAATCTGATGCGTGCCTTTTGTCAAATTCCTCTCTTGTTACAAGCATGCCAAGATCGTGCAAGTAAATACTGAGAGTGATCATCATATAATCAGCTGGAGTTAGAAGCTTCCTTGTTTCGAAATCGATTAGCCAATCTGCTATTTCGAGCATCCTATTTATGTGCCCAATATCGTGAATGGTATATTCTTCAAATATATGGCCGCGCCCTATAAGATTTAGGAGTGCGGCCAAATCATTTTTTATGCCTTGAAGATTAATGTTGGAAAAGGCCGGCAAATTCTGGGCTTTCAGCGCCTGAGACTCGCATAGGCTCGACAAGCTCTGATTCGGTAGGGTCACACAGCCAATTTACACCTTAGCCACACTTGCTATATCCGCAGGCTTGGCATTTCAGGCATCCCTCTTCCCGAATCACGGCCTTCTCCTCGCACACGGGGCAGCGTTCGCGGCTCATGCCGTCCATGCTGCTCACGCTCACGCCCGTGGGCGCACTGGCAGGGGCGGGCGCGCTGCTGGCACCGGCCAGGGGCGGAAGCTGCGCGGCCTCCATGTCCTTCTGGAAGGTCTCCAGCGCGACCGCGATCAGGTCGGCCTTGCTGCCCACCAGTCGGCCGTTGTAGCTGCCATACAGCCCGCCGTTGATGCCGCGCATGGTCTTGATCAGCGCGCTGGCCGGAACGCCGTGCTGGAGGGCGATGGACACCACGCGGCCCAGCGCCTCGCTGTCGGCGTTCGCCTCGTCGCCCGCGCGGCCGGAGATCACCATGACCTCGACCGGCTTGCCGTTCAGGTGGTTCACCGTGACCAGGAACGACCGCCGGTGCCCGCTGGTGGGGTCGGTCAGCTTGACCATGTCCGTGATCCCGGCGAGGCGGGCGGGCCGTTCGTACACGGGAGCCTTGGGGGTCTGCGCGGCGGGCGCCTGCGGCAGTGCGGCCACGGGGGCGGGGGCGCTCACGGGCTTCGGCTCGGCGCTCTCGACCTGCTCGCCCATGACCTCGGCGGCGGCCTGCACGGGCGTCTCTTCGGCCTTCTTCTCCTTCTTCTTGCTGGTGCTCAGCACCTGGAACTGGCGGCTGCCGTCGCGGTACACGGTGATGCCCTTGCAGCCGGTCTTGTACGCCTCGGTGTAGGCGTCCTGCACGTCCTGCACGGTGGCGTTGTTGGGCAGGTTGATGGTCTTGCTCAGGCTGTTCGCGGCCAGGCCCTCGGCGTCGAAGGCCATCTGCACGGTGCCCTGCATCCGCACATGGTCCACGGGCTTGATGTCGTGGGCACACACGAACACGCTCTGGAGCGCTTCGGGGATGAAGTTCAGGCCGACCACGCTGCCGTGGTTCTCGGACACGGCTTCCGTGACCTTGTCCCAGTCCCAGCCGCCACCTGTGCTCATGCCGCTGGGGGCGGGGTAGGTCTCCAGCAGTTCCACGAACAGCGGGGCCAGCAGGGCGCGGTACTCGCTGCCGATCTTGCGCCAGATGAACGGGCTGAATACGGGCTCGATCCCGCTGGACACGCCCATCAGCATGCTGGTGGTGCCGGTGGGGGCGACCGTCAGCACGGCGACGTTGCGGCGCGGCTCGTGGGCGATCTTGCCGCTGTTGCGGGCGTACACGGGGTACACGCCGCGCTCGGTGCCCAGACGCTCACTCTCCGCGACCGCCTCCTCGCGCAGGGCGGTCATGATGTCGTAGATGGCGTCGCGGCCGGCCTTGCTGTCGTAGCGCAGGCCCATCTTGATCAGCGCGTCCGCGAGGCCCATCACGCCCAGGCCCAGGCGGCGCAGGTCCTGCGAGGCCACGCGGTTGTCCTCCAGCGCGAACACGTTCACGTCCAGCACGTCGTCCAGGAAGCGCACGCAGGTGCGCACGTCGGCGCGGAAGCCCGCGTAGTCGAAGTCGCTGCCCTTCACGTACGCCGCGAGGTTGATCGCGCCCAGGTCGCAGGGCTCGCCCACGGTCAGGGGGATCTCGCCGCAGGGGTTGGTGCTGCGGATCTCGTAGCGCTTGCCGAGGTTCTTCAGGGCGCTGAACTCGTTCACGCGGTCGCTGAAGATCAGGCCGGGTTCGCCGGTGCTCCACGCGTGCTGCGCGATCTGGTCCCACAGCCACTTCGCGGGAATGCCGGGGCGGTCGTCGGCCGGGTCGAACAGGCCGGGCTGCGCTTCACGGTATAGGGGCACGCCGCGCGCGCCGTCCTCCTCGCGGTCCTGCAGTTCGGGCAGGGTGCCGGTGTACGCGCCGTCCTGGGGCAGCAGGTGGTACTTGCCCGGCACCTCCTGCGCGGCGATGTGCCACAGCGCGTCGCGCTGCAGGGTGTCCCAGAACTTCTCCGTGACCAGGATGCTGATGTTGAAGGTGCTGATGTCGCCCTCGGCAGCCTCGCGGTCGAGGTCCTTGGCGGTCAGGAAGTCCAGCACGTCCGGGTGCTCGATGGAGATGGTCGCCATGCCCGCGCCGCGCCGGGTGCCGCCCTGGCGCACCACGCGCAGCACCGGGGCGTACACGAAGCGCAGGGTGTTGATCGGCCCGGCGTGCTCCGCGCCGCGGTTGCTCCACTCCAGGAAGTTGTCGAAGATCTCCATCAGGAAGCTGACGGGGCCGCTGCTGGTGCCGCCGGAGCCCTTGATCGGGGCGCCTTCCGGGCGCATCTGGCTCAGGTCGATGCGGGGTTCCAGGCCCAGCTTGGCGTCCTCCGCGACCTTGCGCGCCGCGTCAATGATCCCGCCCATGTCGTCCGGCACGGCCTGCACGCCCTCGGGCAGCGCGCGCACCACCGACACGCCGTTCGCGCGGGCCAGCGCCACCAGCTCCGGGCGGATGACCTGGCCGTACACCACGCGCGTCCAGTTGCGCACCGCGACCGGCTGCTTGTCGCCGTCCGGCTGCGTGGGGGGCCGCATCAGACCCTCGATGAAGTCCTGCACGTCCGCGTGTGCGGCGGGCATGTACGCCCAGCCGCGCACGCCGGCGTCGGGGCGGCTGCCGGCGCCGCGCGGGGTGTACACGTCGAGGTTCACGCCGTTGCCGCCGCCGACCTTGGTGACCAGCGCGAGCTTCTTGGCGACTTCCATCACGCCCTCGAAGGTGCTGGGCTCATGCTCGGTGGCGCCCTGTACGAAGCAGTTCAGGACGTTGCCGTGCTGCGTGCCCGCGCCGGCCAGCACGCGGCCACCGGGGCAGAACTTCTTCTCGGCCATCAGGTCGTAGTACGCCTGCGCCCAGCCCGTCCGGGCACTTTCGGCCTCGGCGCCCGCCACCCAGTTCGCAATCCGCCAGAACATGCCGCCCAGGTCGCCGTCGCCCGCCTGCAGGTATTGCCGCTTGGCGATGTGGTGGGCGTTCTCGTCGAAGTTCGAGAGACTCTGGGCGGGCTTGTCGGACAGGGTGGTCATGGTGGGGCTCCTTGCAGGCGAAGACGAACGTGCAGGCGAAAACGAAAACGACACCCACTCCCGGGGCTCCGTGGGAAGCGGCGGGCGAACACTATGGTGCTCAGGTGAGTACGGGGGGCTTAGGCCGGGTCTGACTGTACCACCGGCCGGGGGGATGTACAAGCGCTAGTACGGTAACGCCGCCTTGAGTACAAGATGCGGTGTGACCCCGCTCCAGATGAAGAGTGCCTGAAAGTACGTGCTGGACGGAACATTTGGGCACAAGTTCACAGTTGGGGCCGGTACGGCGTGCCGGAGCCTACGCCGGCCGCTCGGCCTTGGCGTCCCGGCCCATCAGGCTCTCGATGCCCGTCTGCGGCGTCCACTCGCCCGCCGCCACCCGCGCCACCGCCCGCACGATGGGCAGGTCGTGCCCGTGCGCCTGCGCCCACGCGTCCAGCAGGCCCGCCGTACGCAGCCCCTCCACGACCTTGCCGCCCTGCGCTGTCGGCTCGCCGCGCGCGATCGCCTCGCCCGCCGCGCGGTTGCGGCTGTGGCGGCTGGTGGCCGTGGCGACCAGGTCGCCCAGGCCGCTCAGGCCGTACACGGTGTCCTCATGGGCACCCAGCGCCACCAGATAGCGGCCCATCTCGCGCAGGCCGCGCGTGATCAGCGCCGCCTTCGCGTTGTCGCCCAGGCCCAGGCCATCGCTCAGGCCCGCCGCGAGGGCCATCACGTTCTTCAGCACGCCGCCCAGTTCCACGCCGGTCTCGTCGGTGCTGGTGTAGACCCGCAGGGCCGGGGTCATCAGGGCGCGCTGCACCGCGGCGGCCAGGGCCGTGTCGTGGCTGGCGACCACCGTGGCGGCCGGCAGGCCCCGCCCGATCTCCTCGGCGTGGTTGGGGCCGCTCAGCACGGCCACGCGCGTGAAGCCCATCTCGCGTGCCAGCGCCGTCAGCGGCCCGCCGTCCGGCGCGAGACCCTTGGCGCACAGCACCACGCCCAGCGCTCGGGGCAGCTCCATCAGCAGCTCCGGCACGCCCACGCTGGGCACCACCACCAGCGCGAAGTCCGCGCCCGCGACCGCCGCGCCCAGGTCTGCCATGACCTCCACGGTGTCCGGCAGGGTCACGCCCGGCAGGTAGTCCGCGTTCACCCGCGCCGCGGCGAGCTGCGCGGCGAAGTCCGGCCGCCGCGCCCACAGCCGCACCGGGGCTGCGCCGGGCACGCGCCCCCGCGCCGCGTTCACCGCCAGCGCCGTGCCCCACCCGCCCGCGCCCAGCACCGGCAGCGGCGTCACGCCGGCGCCCACGCGAAGACCCACACGCGCGGCGTGTCCGCCGTCGGCGGCGCGTAGTCCGGGTACTCCACGATCTCGAAGCGCGCGAAGTCCAGGCCCGAGAGCAGCGGTTCCAGATCGCCCGGATCGTACCCGCGTTCGCGGTGCGTCTCGATGAATTCCTGACCGCCGCCGTCCTCGTCCAGCACGCGGCAGAACGCCTGCACCACGCCCAGGTCGGTGTCCGGCTCGTGGTGGTGCGACCAGTGGTAGTGCACCTCGCCGCCGCCCGGCAGCGGCGCCACGCCCTCCACCGCGTCGTCCTCCCACAGTTCGCGCACGCCCAGGCGGGTGTTCACGTCGAAGGCCAGCAGGCCGCCCGGGGTCAGGTGCGCCCGGCAGCGTTCCAGCGCCCGCCCCAACTCGGCCGCCGTCAGGAGGTTGTTCAAAGAGTCGAACACGCAGGTGATCACGTCGAAGCGCCGGTGCAGCTCGAAGTCGCGCAGGTCGCCCGCCACGAAGGGCACGCCCGGCACCCGCCGCCGCGCCTCCGCGAGCATCTGCGCGCTGCCGTCCAGCCCCGTCACGTCCAGGCCCGCGGCGAGCAGTTCCCGCGTGAAGCCGCCGGTGCCGCACGCCAGGTCCAGCGCCGACGCGCCCGGCACGGCCAGCCCGCCGTCGCGCGCGTAGGTCAGCACGAAGTCCGCCCAGTGGTCGTACTCCACGTCCGCCATGATCGCGTCGTACACGGCGGCCAGCGCGGTAAAGGGCTCGTGCTGCATCCCCGCGAGTATAGACGTGCACCCCGCGCGGCCGGCGCCCGCCGCGCACCTAAACGCGCCTTTACACGCGCCGTACGCCCAGCAGGCCGCCGAAAACCCCGCCGTGCTCCGGCGCCCCGTGAGCCCGCCGTGAGCCGATCCGGAACGGAACCACGGTAGCCAGCGCCACAGAGGGCCGATTAGGGTAAATCCCAGAGATCACCCATCCCAGTTCACCCAGGAGGACAGCCTCATGAAACGACTGCTCGCCATCGCTGCCATCAGTACCGTCGCCCTGAGCGCCTGCACGCTCGCCGGCAACCCGATCAAGAAGGACGTGACGGGTCAGCTGCGCGGCTTCAACGCCAACCAGAACCTCGGCCTGGCCATCATCGGCTTCAACAACGGCCAGTACACCGCCGACGGTACCGAGAGCCAGATCATCGACAAGTTCCTCACCGGCGGCTTCTCGCTCGACCTGCCCACCAACCTGCCGGTCGGCACGTACCGCGTCATCGTGTTCCGCGACGCGAACAACAATAACCGCTACGACACCGGCGACACCGTACTGTCCAAGGACAACGGCAAGCGCCTGATCTACGCCAGCAGCGACAACCAGTTCTACAACGGCACCAAGAAGGGCTGGAACCTCGTCACGACCAGCAACGGCTTCGTGCAGACCACGCTGCTGAACAACTACGACCTCGACGCGATGTAACGCCGGGCATCAGGAACCCCCGGGGGAGGCCACGCGCCTCCCCTGCCTGTTGTTGTGAGGCCGCCGGTTGGTCAGGGCGTCAGCCGCGCCGCCACGGCCGCCGCCCGCGCGGCCAGCTCCGGCTCGGGAATCACGCCCTCGCCGGCGCGCACGTTCACGTCGCCCAGCGGCACCCAGCTCACGCAGCCCAGCATGGCGGGGGTTTCCGGCAGGGCCAGCGGCTCCAGCAGCGGCCGCACGCGCAGCACCAGCACGTGCACCCACGGCTTGCCGCGGTACGCGTAGCGCCGCTCCAGGGCGCCCAGCGTCAGGGCCTGCACGTCCTCCAGGGCGCGCACCCGTTCCTCGTTCTCGACCCGGTGCACCGCCACCACCTCGGCCAGCGCCGGCACGTGCACTCGCCCCGGGTCGGGATCGGTGCGCAGCAGGGCCTTGAACTCCGGGCGCAGCTCCACCGGGTTCTGGTGCAGGAACGTGGGGTACAGCAGGAACGAGCGGTGCTCCACCCGGAAGTCGCCCTGCGTCTCCTCGATGCCGCCCTTGCGGACCAGTACCGACAGCGTGCCGGTCGTGAGCAGCTGGCACTGGGCATCCCATTCCTTGAGGGCCGTGATGGACATGCGCCGAGAATAGGCGATCCACCCCGCCCGCTTTGAGAGCGGCATTCCACGCCGACTGCGTCCGGCCGGCGGTGCCCGTTCTCAGAATGGGCGGCCCGGTCGGCACCGGAAGCACCCGTTGAGCACCGTGGCACCGGTCTTTTCCTCATGAAGCGGGAGATGAAGATCCGGCCATCTTTCACATCTGTGCGCGCGGGGCTTGCCCTTGTGCTGCTCCCCCGGGGTGGTATGCTGCCCCTCAGTTCAGTCCAGCGGCCGAGGCCCTGGCGAATGGGCTGGCGCCTCCGGGCGACTCCCCCACACTCCACCCCCACGACTCCGCCCCGCACGACGGCGCCCCCTGCGGCGGCCCGGCCACGCGGCGGACGTCCGGAAGGAAGGTCTCCTTGGAACTCACGCCGCGCGTTCCCCCGCACAGCACCGACGCCGAGATCAGCGTGCTGGGTAGCATCCTGCTCGACAACGACACCCTGAACACCCTGGGCGACTCGGTCGGGCCGGACATGTTCTACCGGGAAGGCCACCGCAAGATCTTCGCCAGCATGCGCACCCTGCAAGACCGCGGCGAACCGGTCGATCTGGTCACGCTCTCCGAGGACCTGCGCGTCAAGGGCCAGCTCGACGAGGTCGGCGGCCTGACGTACCTGATCGGCCTGTCGGACCAGGTGCCCACCGCCGCGTACGCCGAGCACTACGCCCGCATCGTGCAGGAAAAGCACACCCTGCGCCAGCTGATCAGCGCGTCCGGCAAGGCCATGCAGCTCGCCTACGACGCGGCCCTGCCGCTGGAAGATCTGCTCGACCGGGCCGAGAAGATGATCTTCGAGGTGGCCGAGCAGAAGAAGAAGGGCGAGTCGTTTGCCGACATGGGTGAGGTCGTGCACGACACCTTCGAGTACATCACCCTGCTTCACGCCAACAAGGGCATCCCGGACGGTGTGAGCAGCGGCTTTCGCGACCTCGACGAGCAGATCTCGGGCCTGCAGAAGGGCAGCCTGAACGTGCTGGCGGCGCGGCCCTCGATGGGCAAGACGGCCTTCGCCCTGTCCATCGCGCAGAACGTCGCGCTGCGCGGCGAGAAGACGGTGGCGGTGTTCAGCCTGGAGATGCCGTCGGTGCAGCTGGCGCTGCGCATGCTGTGCAGCGAGGCGCGGGTGGACATGAACCGCATCCGCTCGGGGCAGCTCAACGAGCGGGATTTCGAGCGCCTGGCGCACGCGGCGGGCCGGCTGGCCGAGGCGCCGATGGTGATCGACGACGAGGCCGACTTGACCCTGAACGGCCTGCGCAGCAAGCTCCGCCGGATCGCGGCGCAGCACGGGCAGCTGGGGCTGGTCGTGATCGACTACCTGCAGCTGATGTCGGGCGGCAAGAGCAGCGGCGGCAGCGACAACCGCCAGCAGGAGATCAGCACGATCTCGCGCGGGCTCAAGGGCCTGGCGCGCGAGATGGAGGTGCCGGTCATCGTGCTCTCGCAGCTCAGCCGCGCGGTCGAGCAGCGGCCCAACCACCGGCCGATGCTCTCGGACCTTCGCGAGTCGGGCGCCATCGAGCAGGACGCGGACATCGTGATGTTCATCTACCGCGACGAGTACTACAACAAGGAAACGGATCAGCAGGGCATCGCGGAGATCATCATCGGCAAGCAGCGCAACGGGCCCGTGGGAACGGTGAAGTTGCAGTTTCACAGCGCGCACGTGCGGTTCAACGATCTTGCGCCGGAGGGTGTGTGATGGCGGAGGATCAGGTGGCGGGACAGGGCACGTCGCAGCGGCGGCGTCGCCGGCGGCGGGGGGGCGGTCAGGGGCAGGCGCTGCGGCCCGGTCAGGTGACGAACACGACGGCCGTGCCGGTGCCGGCCGCGCCGCAGAAGCGCGGGCAGAAGCGCCCGCTGGCCGATCCGCGCATCGCGGTGGGCTGCATCGTGCTGCGCGGCGACGAGATCCTGCTGGTGCGTGAGCGGGGCCGCTGGTCGCTGCCCAAGGGCGGCCTGGAGTCCGGGGAACTCGTGCAGGACGGTGCGCGGCGCGAGACCTTCGAGGAAACGGGGATCGTGGTGGAACTGCGCGACCTGGCGTTCATCGTGGAGTTCCAGGCGCAGACGTGGGGGCACCACCTGCAGTTCTTCTACACCGGCCGCGAGGTCGGCGGCACGCTGTCGCCGCGCGATCCGGACAAGGACGTGCAGGAGGCGAAGTTCGTGCCGATCCGGCAGCTCCGGGAATTCATCCGGTTCCGGCCGCGGCTGGTGGCGCTGGAGACGTGGCTGCGCGAGCGCCGGCCCCGGCATTTCGTGTTCAACCTCGACCGCGAGCCGGCCATGCTGCGCAAGCGGCGCCGGGTGGGCGACCCGGTGGGGAGCGCGCAGGTGGTCGAGCCGGACGTGGAGCCGGACGGCGAACCCGACCTGTAACGCCGGGGAACCCGAGCGCTGCCCACCCCCGGATGTCCCGGGAGGTGGGCAGCGTGTTCGCTCCCGGTTTGGTGCTGCGCTGTACCTGCGCCCACACGGCAGCGCGGCCAGCTTGACGTGCCCACACGCTCTGCTATCATCAGAATATGAAGCGTCAATTACGTAACCAGGTGGATATCCATCCCGCCAGCGGACGCGGTTACGTCCACGTGTGCCCCACCTGCGGGCAGCCGATGACGCTGCACGACCTGCGCGACGGCGACCAAGCGTACTGGTGCCATGCGTGCGGCCGCGGCCACCGCGCGGGCGATCCGCCGCAGGGCGCGCTGCGGGAGCAGCAGGCCAGCTGAGGAGCCCGGCGCGCGCGGTATGCTGGTGGGCATGACCGGCCCCACCGCCACCGTGCCCCGCGCGGCGCTGTTCCCGACCCAGCCGCTGGCCGGGCAGGTGGTCGCCGTCACCAGCGCCGACCAGGGCTACGGGCGCCCGATCAGCGCCGCGCTGGCCCGCGCGGGCGCCAGCGTCGTCCTGATCGGCGGGAACGCCGAGACGCTGGCCGCCGCGTCCAGCAGCCTGGAGCAGCTGGGCGGCACCGCCATTCCCATCAAGGCCGACGTGGGCGTGCCGCTCGACTGGCTCAGCGCGCAAAACCGCATCCTGGAGATCTTCGGGGCGCTGCACGGCATCGTGCACCTCGCAGACAAGCGCGCCAGTTCGGACTTCACCATGCTCAGCGAGAACGAGTGGATGGACCTGTTCAACTGCAACGTCAAGAGTTCGGTGGGCATCACGCAGATCGTGCGCCGCCGCCTGCCCGGCACGTGGCTGACCATCGTCGGTCCGCACCTCGACGAGCAGGGCCTGCACGCGTTCCCGCAGCGCGGCGCCCTGCGCGCCCTGGTCGAGCAGGCACACATCGAGGACCTGCGGCTGAACCTGGTGCTGCCGTCGCGCTCCAGCAGCGGCGAGGAACTTCTGGACCAGCCGCTGGCGGACACCGTGCTCACGCTGGCGCTGCCCGGCATGACGCACCTGCGCGGCAACGTGATCGACGTGCCGCTGCCCGCCCTGCCGAAACGGCGCGTGACCGACCACCCCTACGGCCCCGGCCTGTGAGGCGCGCGGCGTGAGATGCCCGTACTGCTCCGCGCCGGACAGCAAGGTCGTGAATTCGCGGCCCAGCGACGACGGGGCCAGCATCCGCCGCCGCCGCGAGTGCCTGAACTGCGCCCGGAGATTTACCACCTACGAGCGCGCGCAGCTCGAACCGCTGATGGTGATCAAGCGCAGCGGCCCGCGTGAGGCCTTCAACCCGGACAAGCTGCTGCGCGGCCTGACCCTCGCCACCGAGAAACGCCCGGTCGATCCGGCCGCCCTGCGCGCTTTCGCGTACGGCTTCGAGGACGAGGTCGGCCTGAGCGAGATTCCCGCCACCGAGATCGGCAAGCGTGCCATGACCTTCCTGCGCCCCCTGGACGACGTGGCGTACATCCGCTTCGCCAGCGTGTACCGCGACTTCGACAGCCTGGAGCGCTTCATCGAGGAGATTCAGGGCCTGAAGAAGGACGAGGACGGCTGACGCCGCACCGCCGGGTGTGCTGAACGGACGACCCCCGCACGGAGCGGGGGCAGGGAAGAGGAGAGGGGGGCCGCCTACTTCCGGCGCGTCCAGTGCTGCACCGTACCCACCACGCCCCGGCGGAAGAACAGCACGACCAGGACGAACACCACGCCCGTGACGATTCCCACCGGGAGGTTCGCGGTGGTGAGCTGGTCGCGCAGCAGCAGCACCAGCCCCGCGCCGATCACCGGGCCGAACAGGGTGGTGGTGCCGCCCAGCAGGGTCATCATGACCACCTCGCCGGACGTGCGCCAGTTCACGACCTCCAGGCTGACCACGCCGTGCCCGAAGGTGTACATGCTGCCCGCCAGCCCGGCCAGCGCCGCGCTGATCAGGAACGCCGTGAACTTGAAGCGCCGGGGGTCGTAGCCGATGCTCTGCGCGCGCGCCTCGTTGTCGCGGACCGCCTGCTGCGCGCGGCCGAAGGGGCTGCGCACCGTGCGCCACGCGACCGCGAAGCCCAGCGCGAACAGCGCGAGGCACACGTAGTAGCGGGTGGTCGAGTTGCTGAAGTCCAGCCCCAGGAACGCGGGCCGGTCAAAGCCCTGCAGGCCGTTCTCGCCGCCGGTCACGTCCGTCCATTGCAGGGCCAGGAAGGAGACCATCTGCGCGAAGGCCAGCGTGATCATCGAGAAGTAGATGCCGCTGGAGCGCACGCTCAGGAACGCGATGGGTACCGCCAGCAGCAGGGCGCTCAGGGTGCCGCCCAGGATTGCGACCGGCACGCTCTGACCGTGCGCGAGCAGATACGCCGTGACGTACGCGCTGCTGCCCCAGAACGCCGCGTGCCCGAAGCTGAGCAGGCCGCTGAAGCCGAACAGCAGGTCGAAGGCCACCGCGAACAGGCCCCACGCCAGGATGTCCAGCGCCAGCACCGGGTAGATCAGCTTGGGCAGGACCAGCAGCAGCACGCCCAGCCCGGCCAGCCACGCGGCGCGGGTGGTGCGTTCCCGGTCGGTGCGCGCAGCCACGCGCGGCAGCGCCGTCACCGCGCCCCCTCCGGCAGGCCGAACAGCCCGCTGGGCCGCACCAGCAGCACCGCGGCCATCAGGATGAACACCAGCGTGTTGGCAATCGGCGGGTAGATCGCCGCGCCCACGGCGGCCAGCACGCCCACCGCGAAGCCCGTGATCACGCTGCCCAGGATGCTGCCCAGCCCCCCGATCACCACCACCGCGAAGGTCGTGATGATCAGCTCCGCGCCCATGTACGGCTCCACCGAGTAGATCGGCGCGGCCAGCACGCCCGCCAGCCCCGCCAGACCCACGCCCACCGCGAACACCCCCGTGACCCAGCGGCCCACGTCAATGCCGAAGGCGCGCGTCACCGCCGGGTTCTCGGTGCTGGCGCGGATCACGGCCCCCACGCGGGTCTTCTCGATCACGAACCACGTCAGCACGCAGATCACCAGCGACAGCGCGATCACGAACAGGCGGTATTTGGGGAACACCACGAAGCCCAGGTTCACCACGCCCGACAGCGCCTCCGGCGGCGTGTACGGCGCGCTCGACACCGCAAAGCGGCTCAGCATCACCTGCTTGACCAGGTCCTGGGTCAGCAGCGTCAGGCCGAAGGTCAGCAGCAGGTTGTAGCTGGGTTCCAGGCCATACAGCCGCGACAGCAGCGTGCGTTCCAGCACTGCTCCCAGCAGCCCCACCAGCACCGGCGCGATCACCAGGGACGGCCAGAAGCCCAGTCCCAGCGCCTGTCCCAGCGCGAAGGCTGTGAACGCGCCCAGCATGTACAGCGCTCCGTGCGCGAAGTTCACGATCCGCAGCATCCCGAAGATCACCGCCAGCCCCAGCGACAGCAGCGCGTAGAACGCCCCGTTCACGAGGCCGTTGAAGACCTGAATCAGCAGTAACTGTGTATTCATTCCGTCCCTTCAGCCGGTGACGCCCACGTCCGCCCGGCCCCTCCACCTCCGGACAGGAGCGGCGTCTGCTCTACTCCTGTCCTCCGCGTCCGTGGCCTCCCAGGAGGCCGACTTGCTACGCTCTGTGGCTCCTCACATCTTGCATTTGCTCTCGCTCAGCGGCATGAACGCCTTCGCGGCGGGAATGGTCTGGAGGCGGGTGAAGAGGTCGCCGGTCTCCTTTGCGTCGGCCTTGGCCTTGACCATCACGGTGTGCACGTCCAGCAGCACGCGGTGGTCCTGCGGGCGGATGGTGGCGTGGCGGGCAAACATGTCGTCGAAGGAGTACCCCTCCAGCGCCCTCACCACCGCGTCGCCATCGTCAGACTTGGCGCGGGCCACGGCCTGCAGGTACGTCATGGTGGCGGAGTACACGCCGGCCTGCGCCCACGTGGGTTTCTTGCCGAAGGCCGCCTCGAACTTCGCGGACCACTGCCGCGAGCGCGCGTCGTAGTTCCAGAACCACGGCACGGTGGCGATGGCGCCCGCGAAGGCGTCCTGGCCGAGCGCGGCCACGTCCGTCTCGAACAGCAGCCCGATCCCCAGGCCGATGCCCTGCTTCTTCAGGCCGAACTCGTTGTACTGCTTGACCACGTTCACGAGGTCGTTGCCGGCCTGCATGGTGCCGAAGATCTTGGGCCTCACGCTCTGCGCCTTGAGCAGGTACGACGAGAAGTCCGTGTTCGGGAAGGGTGTGGCGTCGCTGGGCGCGGCGAGCTTGCCGCCGTTCTCCTGGATGGCGGCCGTCATCTGGCGGTTGAGGTCCTGCCCGAAGGCGTAGTTGGGGTAGATGATGTACCAGCTGCTGCCGCCGCGCTTGGTGACGGCCGTGCCGGTCCCGTTGGCGAGCATGTAGTTGTCGTAGGCGTAGTGGAAGGTGTACTTGTTGCAGCTCTCGTTGGTCAGGGCGGTGGTGCCGCCGGTCACGACCATCACCGGGATCTTCTTGCCCTTGGCGACCGCCGAGGCGGACAGCGCCGCGCTGCTGGTCGGCAGGTCCAGGAGCACGTCCACGCCCTGGCGGTCGATCATCTCGGCGGCCTTGTTGCCGGCCACATCCGCCTTGTTCTGGTGGTCCACGCCGACCACGCTGATCTTCCCGGCGTAGGCCTTGTTGGCCTTCATGAAATCGTCTACGGCCATCTGCGCGGCCTTCACGCTGCCCTGCCCGGACAGCTCGGAGTACACGCCGGACAGGTCGGTCAGCACGCCGACCTTGATACTCCCGCCCGTCAGGGTCTGGGCGAGGGCACCGGGAGCGGCACACAGGGCGGCGGCGAGCAGGGCGGTCATGGTGGTGGTCTTCATGGCAGTACCTCCAGGGAATGGGGAGCGGACTCTATACGCTCAGGGCGCCGAGCAGGTCGCCGCGGCGGGTCTCGACCTCGCTGCGCGCGACCTCATCGACGATGTGGCCGTCCACGAACACGTAGTGGCGGTCGGCCAGCCGGGCGGCGAACTTGAGGTTCTGCTCGACCAGCAGCACGCCCATGCCGTCCGCGCGCAGGTTCTCGATGATCTTTGCGATGCCCTGCACGATCACGGGGGCGAGGCCCTCGCTGGGCTCGTCGAGGAGCAGAAGCCGGGGGCCGCTGCGCAGCACGCGCACGATGGCGAGCATCTGCTGCTCGCCGCCCGAGAGCTTGCTGCCCGGGTGGTGGCCGCGCTCGCGCAGCACCGGAAAGGTCTCCAGGGCGCGCTCGGTGCTCCAGCCGCCCGGGCGGGCGGGCGGCAGTTCCAGGTTCTCGCGGACACTCAGGGTGCCCATGATCGCCCGTTCCTCCGGCACCCACGCCAGGCCGCGCGCCGCGACCCGGTGGCTGGGCAGGCGGGTGATGTCCTCGCCGGCGAAGGTGACGCGCCCGGTGCGGCTGCGCAGCACGCCCATGACCGACTTCAGGGTGGTGGTCTTGCCGGCGCCGTTGCGGCCGATCAGGCTGACGACCTCACCGGGATTCACGTACAGGTTCACGCCGTGCAGCACGTGGCTCTGCCCGTAGTACGCGTTCAGGTCGCGCACGTCCAGCAGGGGCCCGGTCACGCGTGCGCCTCCTCGCCCAGGTACGCCTCGATCACGCGCGGATCGCGCCGGACGTCGTCGTAGCGGCCGCTGGCGAGCACCGCGCCGTACTGCAGCACCGTGATGCGGTGCGCGAGCTGCGCCACCACGCCCATGTTGTGCTCGACCAGCACGACCGTACGCCCGCGCGCGACGCGTTCCACCAGTCCGGTCACCCGCGCGATGCCCTCGGTGCCCATGCCGGACGTGGGTTCGTCCAGCAGCAGCACCCGGGGGTCCTGCGTGAGGGAAATTCCGATCTCCAGCTGCCGTTTCTCACCGTGCGACAGGTCCGCGGCGAGCCGGGCGTGCGCGCCCTCGAGGCCCACGTCCGCGAGGATCTCCTCAGCGCGCGGGGCCAGCGCGTCCAGGGTCGACAGGCGCGACCAGAACTGTCCCGGCAGCCGGGTGGGCGACTGCAGCGCGACCAGCACGTTCTCGCGCACGGTCATGCTGGGAAACACCGAACTGATCTGGAACGAGCGGCTCAGGCCCCGGCGCACCACCGCGTGCGGGGGCAGCGTGTCGATCCGCTCCCCGAACAGCCGCACCTCGCCGGAGGTGGGGGTCAGGAAGCCGGAGAGCAGGTGAAAGAGCGTGGTCTTGCCCGCGCCGTTCGGCCCGATGATCGCGTGGATCTCGCCCTCCTCGATGCCGAGGGTCACGTCGTTGGTGGCGCGGAAGCCCCGGAAGTCCTTGACCAGGTGGCGCGCTTCGAGGGCCGGGGGCCTGCCAGGCGGGGGCGCGGGCGCCGGATGTGCGGTGTTGGCCGTCATGGCGACCGGCCGGATGCGGCGTGGGGCATCGTCCTCCCTTTCGTGCGGTTGTGGTACGCGGGGAGTGTACGACCGGGGCGTGACGCGCCCGTTACAGCCGGGGGTCGCCGGGACTCACAGCCGGCTGGGGCCGCCGTCCTGCACCGGGCGGGGGTACGCGGGCGTCTCCTGACCGGGCGTGTGGCCGCGCACGCCCTCCAGCAGCGCGCGGATGTGCGCGAAGTCCGCATGGAGGTCTCCGGTCGGCTGCACGTACCCGACGATTCCGACCCGCCGTCGCCCCCAGTCGAGGACCGTCACGCCGATGGGCACGCCGGCCTCCAGCGCCATGTAGTAAAAGCCAGTCTTCCAGTACTCGCCGCGTGCCCGGGTGCCCTCCGGCGCGACGGCCAGCACGAGTTCCGGTTCGCGGTCGATGATCGCCACGACCGCGTCCACGACGTTCCCCCCGGCCCGCTGCCGGTCGACCGGCAGGCCGCCCAGCGCCCGCATGACCACGCCCACCGGAAACGTGAACAGCTCCCGCTTGGCGAGGAAGCGCACCGGCAGCCGCACGGCGGTCGCCAGCAGGATGCCCGGCCAGAAGTCCGCGTTGCTGGTGTGGGGCGCGACGGCCGCCACGACCTTCGGACCGGGCGGCGGGGCCAGGACCACCGTCCAGCCCAGGGCGCTCAGCGCAAGCAGGGCCGCGCGTGAGGTGGGCGTGGGGGTGCGGCCGGGCCACAGGGGAGCCATGTCCGGCGAGTATACGGGCGCGCTCAGCGCCGACGGGGCGGGCGCGCGGGGCTGCGCTGGGCGGCCGGGTGGTCCTGCCACGCGGCCAGCACCAGCGAGATCACGATGGCCAGCCCGGCGAGCAGCAGTTCCATGCCGGCATCATGCCAGCATTCACCTGGCCTTCATATTAGGTTTTTCTCTCGGCGTGCCGGACCGCGCCCGCACCACCCCCGGTCGGGTGGGCCGCCCGGGTCCGTTCAGTCGCGTTCGGTGCCGTCGCGCTCGATCGTCACCAGGATGCGGTTGCCCCGATGGCGCACCCGCAGCTCGGCCTTGCCGCCGCGGGCGCTACGGAACTCACTGCGGATCTCGCTGCGCGTCTGCGTGGACTGCACCAGCACGTATCCCTCCACCCGCAGGCGCGCCACGTACTCGTCGTGCACCTGCCGCAGGTTCGTCCGGGGGTCCATCGCGGCCCACTCGCGCCCCGCGCCCCACGGAATGCCCGCCCCGGGCGCCGGCTGCACGGGCGCGGGCTGAACGGGGACCGGCCGCACCGGCACGGCCAGCGGCACCGGGCGCGCGGCCACGCGGTAGTACGCCGTCGCGCTGTCCCACGCGTTGTCGGGCACCGGCGTCACCACGATGCTCAGTGCCTGCGCCAGCTGTCCCTGGCCCTGCACGCTCACGCTCGCGAACGATCCCTGCTGACTCTTGAACGACGCGATGTCGTCGATGTTCAGGGGCGTGCGGCTGGCCAGCGCCAGCACCTTGTTCACGCCGTACGGCGCGGCGATGTCGAAGGTAAAGCCGTCGCCGGCCCCGGGGAACACCTTCACGGCGCCGGCCTTCAGGAAGTTCCCGCCGCCCTGGTACCGGTTGGGCAGGATCAGGTCGATCTGCCCGGACGGGTCCACGTTGAACAGGTACACGTACGCGTCCTGCGCGACGGAGGTGTACAGGCGGATCTTGTCGCCCGGCGCGTAGTCCGGCGTGCCGGTGCCGCTGCTGTCGCGGTCCGTCCACACGCGCACGTTCACGGGGCTGGGCACCGGGTTCACGATGATGCTCTGCGCGCTGATTTTCGGCGCGGCGTGGGCCGGGGCCACCAGGGCGGCGCCCAGGACGGTCAGGGCAAGGCGTTTCTTCATACCGGCAGTGTGCGCCCTACGGATGACCACAGGCTGATGCGCCCACCTGTGAATGGTCGTCGAGTCCGCACGGTGCGGCGCTCCGGGGCCGCCCGTTACACTGGACCCGTGACTCCCCGCATCGCGGCCGCCCCGCGCCCTGTCCGGCCTCGCCGCGCCGGCGTGCTGCTGTGCGCCCTGCTGGTGGCCGGCGCCGGAGACGCGGCGACGGGCGCCCCGACCGCACCCGAGCGCCCGCTGCCCGGCATTCCCGTGTTCGAGTACGCCCACCCCGCCCGCACCATGCCGCCGGTCCTGCCCGGCGAGGCGACGGTGTTCAGCATCGACAACGGCCGCGTTCACCGCACCCTGACGCTGCGTCAGCTCAAGTCGCTGCCGGCCGTGCGCTACCGCACCACGCACATGCAACTGCGCCAGGACTACACCTATGAGGGTGTGGCCCTGCGCGACCTCGCGCTGCTGGGCGGCTTCGCCGGTCAGGACGTGCGGCTGGCCGCCGCCAACGGGTTTGCCGCCACCATCGCGGCCAGCGACTACATGAACTACCCGATCATGCTCGCGTACTCCGCCGACGGCCGGCCCATCCCCACCCTCAAGAAAGGCCCGCTGACGGTGGTGCTGCCGGCCCAGCCGGAACGGTTTCACCGGGGAACGTACTCGGCCGCGTGGGTGTGGTTCGCGGAGCGCATCACGCCTGCCCCGTGAACTTCAGGGCCGCCCTGCAGCGGACAGCGCGCGGCGCCGCGCGTCTGGTCGCGCTGCGTGAGGGCCTGCTCGCCGCGCTGCCCGCCGCCCTGACCGTCAGCCTCCTGCTGCTCGCCACGCAGCCCGCGTACCGCACCCTGATCAATGGCGACAACGGCAAACGCTTCTACGCCTACCAGGGCCTCGCGCAGGACGTCCAGACGGCCGAACTCGCCGCGCTCAGCCCGGACCTGACGGCCGAGCAGCGGCAGGTGGCCCTTGACCGCGCGCTGTCCAGCGCGACAAACCCCAGCCAGTTCAAGTCGCTGGACGTGGTCGAGCACAAGGGCGCGGCCCGGCTGGCCACCGTCGCGGAGCTGCTTCAGCAGGGCACCCCCGCGTCCCTGCGGGCGGCCTCGTTCGAGGCGATCCAACTGGGGTCCCAGGCGGACGAGCAGGCCCGCCGGCTCAGTGAACAGTACGTCCGCGCGCTGACGTCCATGCGCTGGTTCCTGATCGGCACGGCGGTCATCACCGGCGTGCTGAGCATGCTGCTGATCGTCCGCGCCCTCGCGCTGTGGCGAGCGGAGCGGCACCGACACGCCCGCCGCGAGGCCCGGCAGCGCGAGGCCCTGCAACTCGCCAGCCACGAGCTGCGCCGCCCCCTGCAGTCGCTCCTGCTGGCCAGCGACCTGCTGCGGCACGCCGACACGGCCGAACGCCAGCAGCACCTGCTGTCCCTGATCGAGGACAGCGCCGCGCAGCTTGCCAGCCGCGCCGACCTCACGCGCCTGAACGACCTGTACCTCGACGTGGCCCTGCGGCTCGAGGACGTGGACCTGCGCGCGGTCCTGCGCTCCTTCGCGTCCGGCCGCGTCACCGTGACCGTGCCCGCCGAACCGCTGATGTGGGCGGTGGACCGGGACCGACTGCGGCAGGTCGTGGAGAACGTGGTCGAGAACGCCCTGACCTACACGGCCGGTCCAGTCGAGGTCGCCCTCCACGGCGCGAACGGCACCCCGGTGATCACCGTCCGCGACCATGGCCCCGGTCTGAGCCCTGACCAGCTGCACGCCGTGTTCCTGCCCCACGACCGCGGTCCCCTCGGGCGGCGGGACGGGCACGGTCTGGGCCTGCCTCTGGCGCGCCGCTACGCCCGCGCACACGGCGGAGACGTGAGCCTCACCGCGGCGGCGGGCGGCGGCCTGATCGCCACCATCCACCTGGGCGAGCCGCCCGCCCCGCTCGCCGAACCCCGCCGTCCCACGCTCTTCTGAACGCTGCTCCCTGCCCTTTTGCCCGAGTGTGAAAGACCTCCGGGCTCAGGAGCGGCCCGGCCGTTTACACTGGCCCTCAATGCACAAGTTTCTGGCGTTCGGCGACGTGCATGCCGACTTCGACACCCTCTGGAGCGCCCTGCGCGCCGCCAGCTGCGCCGACGCGGCCCACCAGCCCACGGCGCCGGTCCGCGCCGGTCTGTTTCAGGTGATCCTGATCGGCGACCTCGTCCACCCCAAGAACGAGCGCGAGTACGCCCGGCTGGCCGGTGTGCCCCGCTTCGACGCGCGGGACCCGGAACACCTCTTTCTCGCCGCCCGGGAGCAGGTCAAGCACCTCGAGGCCCTCAAGGCCTACCAGGACGCGGCCCCGCACGCCGTGCACATCATTCTCGGCAACCACGACGACGCCGTGCTGAACACCAACTACGTGCTGGGCACCAGCGGCGGCGTGGTGCACACCGAATTCGACCCGGACCACGGCGGCCTGATGCTCCCGGACCACCTGCGGGTGTGGATGCAGGCCTTCCCGCGCGAGATCAGGGTCGGCACGCTTCAGTTCGCGCACGTGTCTCCGCTGCCCGCCCACAGCCACTACGACGACCTCTTCTACGCCGACCACAGCCCCAAACGCTGGTTCCGGGAAACGCCCGAGTACGTCGAGATGGCGGGCCTGAGCTTCGGCGTGTATGGCCACACCCAGATCGATGATGGCGTGCTGCTCGACCAGGAGCACCGCCTCGCGATGATCGACGCCCTGCACGCCCGCGAGTACCTCGAACTGCTCGTGGACCCCCAGCACCGCACGCCGCTGCACAGTGTCCGCACCGTGCCCTTCTGACACGCCCGGTCTGAGTGGGCCGCGCATTGACAAGATCAGGAAGCGCGGCTATCCTTAACCCCGCTGCTTTTTGGCAGCGATCTCACCATCACCAGCACGGTCCGGTAGTGTAGCGGTTAGCATATCTGCCTGTCACGCAGAAGGTCGCGGGTTCAAATCCCGTCCGGACCGCCACACCCTCCCCACATGGGGAGTACGGCTAGGTAGCTCAGCTGGTAGAGCAAACGACTGAAAATCGTTGGGTCGCCGGTTCAAGTCCGGCCCTGGCCACCAAGAACAGAAAACCCCGTCACAGACGGGGATTTTTTGTTTTGGACTCGGTTCATGAACTCGGCACAACGAACCGTGATCGTGTGCTCCACAACCCACCAGCCGGGACTCGTCAGAGGAGGTCACTCGTGACCTGGGATCAACTCTGGGAGCAGTTCTACTACCACCTTCGCATCAAGCGCCGCGCCAAGACCACCCTGCATTTCTACGGCACCACACAGCGGGCTCTGCAGCGGTTCGCGGCGGCCACAGGCAGCCTGCCGACCTCCCCCGACCTTATCAGGGTGAGTCATTTGCGGGACTTCATCGTGTGGCTGGAGGGTCAAGGCCTTGCCCCTGGTGGAATCCATGCACACGTGCGTTCCCTCAAGTCCCTGTTCGGCTGGGCGCACCGCGAAGAGCTGCTCACGGTCAATCCTTCTGCCCGACTGGAGCGCCCCTCGCTGCCTCGCCGGCGCATGGCCACCATGACAGCGGACGCGGTGTCGCGGCTGCTCAAAGCCTCCAAGCGCTCCGATCAGCCGCTGCGAGACGCGGCTGTCGTGCTGACCTTCTTCGACACTGGCGTCCGGCTCGAGGAGTTGATCTCCCTGCGCAAGGACGACGTGAAGCCTGAGAAGGGCGTCTTGCGCGTCATCGGCAAGGGCGACCGGGAGCGTAGCGCGCCGATAGGGACGCGCGCCCTGTCGGCCATCAACACCTACATGCTGCGCGAGCGGCACCCTCGGCACGCTGGAATCCACGAACTGTTCCTCAATAGGCGTGGTCAGCCTATGACCCGCAGCTGCATCTCCATCTTGCTCAAGCGCCTGTCCGCACAGGAGGGCTTCGAGCGGGCCGAGACGACGCCCCACACCTTCCGCCGGGGCTTCGCCGTGGAGTTCCTGCGCAATGGGGGAGACGTGTTCACCCTGCAGCAGATCCTGGGCCACAGCAGCCTGGAGATGACGCGCCGCTACGTGAACTTCCTGGACGAGGACTTGAAGGCGGCCCATCTGCGGTTCTCGCCCGGAGACCGGCTGTGACGGTTCCGGAGGCCTTTGAAGGCGTCGCTGTCAGGGCTGGATTCGCGCTGGATGACGACTATACCCTGGAGCACTTCAAGGGTGGACAGGAGTGGCGTCTGCGGCAGGGGGCGCGCGTGCTGCGCTGGGCACCAGCCGACGGTAATGCGGCGCCGCACATCCAGCGGGACGCCGCAATGCTGGCCGTCCTGGAGCACTTCCATGTCCCAGCCCCGCGGTTGTTGAATCTTGACGCCGCCCAGGCTGACTACGTTGCCAGCGTGCAACACTTGCTCCTCCCGGACGCGCTCCGGTTCGATGAAGACCACGAAGTGCATGAATCGACGTGGGTGGCCCTGGGGCGGTACCTGCGGGCATTACACGCCTCCGGCATCACGCCGCGGCATACAGATGCCCCAGGCCCCCGGCCGCTGGATGTCAGCCTGCTCGACGAACTCGAGGCCGCTGGTCGCTTGACAGCAGTGGAGCGGCGGTGGCTGGCTTCCTGGTTCCGACTCCTGCCACAGGCTCCTCGTCTGGTGCCGACGCATGGCGTCGTGCAGTCCACCTGGATCATCACCGATCCATCCCAGAGCGTCGTCCTTGGGTTGACTGACTGGAGTCTTGCCGGACTGCGTGAACCAGGGGCTGACTTCCTGCACCTTCCCGATGTGGCCGTGCCGCTCGTGATCCAGGGCTACGGAAGTGACGGCGCGGGCTTGCTGCTGGTAGCGCGCCTCCGGCAGTGGCTTGATCTCAGCGTGATGGCGGATCGGGAGGTGAGCACGCATGACGCTGGGTTCCGGGAACCCGGTCGGCTGGCAGCCCTCCTGGATGGGCAACTGAACCTATTAGGGCTGACTGAGCAGCGAGGTTCCTTCTGACGGCGTTCCGGTTGAATTCACCTGCTGTGCCCGATCGGGTCAATTCTGTGCGGCCCGTCATGTGGGCCGGGTCTAGCCAGATTGCCTGGCAAGCGCGGCCCAGCCGCTGGCCCGCCCGACCCGCCTAGCGTCGGCCCGCCGCGCTCTCGCGTAGTTTGGGGTGTTTCACAAACAGGGGGCTTGACACGTGCTCTCTACTGGTGGCAGGACGGCACGCGCAGTCCAGACACCTACTAACCTGACCCACCTATAGCCCCAGGTCCACGCCTGGGGCACATCCTTGGCGACATTGGAAGACACCGCCCCACTCCCCGGCCCCGGTCGGGTGCGCGTCGGGAGGCCCATGGCCATTTCACTTCATCAGGTTCAACGCATCAAGGAGGCATACGCAGCAGGAGAACTCGATCCAGGCATCGCCCAGAGCGCCGGGGTCAGCATCGCGACGGCCAAGCGCTACCGGCAGAAACTCGGCCTCAAGACCAATTCAGTCACCGCTCTCCGCGGTGAGGAGGGGGAGCAGCTCGTGGCTGAAGCTGCACGTGCACGTGGGCTGAGCGTCGTGATGCGGCCCACCAACAACGACAAGAGCGACTTCGTGATTCAGGGCCAGCGGGTCGACGTGAAGGCCACCATGCAGCTTGCGGATGGTTCCTGGCGCTTCCGCCTGCCTCGGGAACGGCGGAGCTTCTATGGCGGCTACACGTACCCCAAGGACTACGCCGCCGATTGCGAACTGGTGGTGCTGGTGGCCTTACGCGCGTTTGGGGCGCCTGACTTTTACCTCCTCCCCACGCACGACCTGCCCCTCGACGTGCGGATTCGTGCCGGTGGCCCTTACGACGTGATCAGGAACGACTGGAGCCTGCTCGATATGCACCTGCTGGCCCTCAGCGCCTGACCGCCCTCCGTATTCAGCCCATGACCTCCCGAAGGGGTTCGGGAGGTTTTCCCATTCGTCCTTTCTTGCGGCCGACGCCGCATCTTCAAGGAGAACACCATTACGCTTTCCCACGAACATACTGACGCATTGACCTTGGCGCTCCAGATCGGGAGTTCTGCGGACGCATCGCCTAGCCCCACCCCAGCTGAGGGAACAACAGGCCGCTTCTTCCACACGGCCTGGGAAGAATTGCCGCCGGTGCCAGAGCCGGTGTCCCTAGTCGATCGCCTCCTGCTTGCGGGCGCACTGACCGTCCTGTACGCCCCCTCCGGCCTGGGAAAGACCGAGGTGGCACTCCAGCTGGCCAATGCGGTGGCCAACCAGACAGACTTCTACGGTCGCACTGCTGGTAAATCCAACGTGCTGTACGTCGACTACGAGATGGGTGAGCAGAACTTTCGGCGCTACGGCAACCGCTTGGGTCTCCGGGGTATGATCCGAGCGGAACACGATGTGCCGTTGCTCGACCTGAAACCTCTGATTCAGGCGGCCATCGCGGATGGTTGCCAGTTGGTCATCCTGGACTCCTACGCTTCGCTCAGCAATCAGACCGGCCACGAGAATGCCGTCAACTCGAACGGCGTGGCCGAACTGGTGCTCAAGCCGCTGGCTGATCTCGCACACCAGTCTGGTACAGCGATCGTCGTGCTGCATCACACCAACAAGGGCAATGTCCAGTACGACGGAAGTCAGCGCATTAAGGCCTTGTCCGACATGATGCTCAAACTGACCCTTAATCGGCGGACGAGGATGCTGGAGTTGAATTCAGATAAGTCCCGGTACGGTGTGGAGCCGCTCAGCTGGGACGCCTCCGGTCATCCGCTGCTCCATGGTACGCAGAGCGAGGACGCGTCTGAACACGAGGATCAGCGGCGGGAGTGGCTGCTCGAACAGCTACGCAACGGGCCGTGCACCGTGGATGACCTCGAAGGTGAATACCAGAAAGTCACCGGCCGGAGCCGAAAATCGCTGGAGCGCGACCTGAGTGACACCGTCAATGATGGTCTGGTTACCAGGGCACGTGTGGGCCGGAGTAACCAGTTCACACTCGCGGCCACTTCGATGCTCGCCTGATCTCGACAGACAGACATTCCCCCTATAACCCCCTGTCCGTCGGGCACCGACTGGACACCGAGCAGCCGCAGCTGTCGGTGATCCAGGCGGTCGCCCGTGACACGAGGGCCGGCAACTTTCGGTGACGTCGCCCCGCAACGCCTGGCCTCGGCGAGGTTGTCAGGACTCCCCCCTACTCCCCGGGGGTGACCGGGCCATACCTCTCAACCCTTCTGGCTGCACAGGGCACGCCGAACCCGAGCATCACAGGAGAAAAAATGAATCAGGAACTGATCTTCGAGACCCGCGAGGGTCACACTGTCGTCCGCGCGGACAGCATGCACGCTGCCCTGGGCGTCGTCACCGACCTGCGCACGTGGGTCATCATGCACACCGCTGCCGGGAATGCCGAGTTCGGCGTGGACATCTTCCATACCGACTCGCCGATGACCGCCTGCTGGTCGCTGCAGTACGCGTCGGAAGTGGCCATGCTGGAGCGCGCGCCAGAGATGGCCGAATGGCTGATGCCAAGCGTCGAGGGGATTCGAGCCTGACTGCGATACCAACTGCCGCAGGTGGAGCCAGGCCGCTGAGCTCCACCTTACGTACGGGTTATTGCAGACCCACCACCAATTCAACGGCCGGCACAGAATCTTGCCGCCTGGCTGCGCAGGAGCACCTATGACCCTGACGACCCGGAACCCCTTCATGCCTCGTCCCGTCCGCTCGTTCATCCACACCCTCACCGATCGTCTCGCGGCGATTGGGCCACGTCGCCTGGCTCCTCGTCACCGGGAGAGTCGCCGTGCCCTCCACCGTCGGCAGAATCTGGTGAGGTACCTGTGCCGTGAGCTGGGCCATGCCGAGTGGCAGGTAGTCATCCCGCGGCGCGTCAACGCGCCGGCCTTCCTAGTCACTCCTCAGGGCCGTTACCGCATCCTGATCCGGACGATGCGGTCGGGAGTCGACTTCATGGGACTTACCCTGTCCCACGCCTTGACTGCGGACGACCTGGGCTACGTCGTGGTGTGGCTCGACCAGCTGTGGTCGTGTACGCACGCGGTGGTCATCCCCGCTGCTGAGGCGAAGCTCTACCATCGGTTCACGATTGCCCAGATCATCGCCTGTGCGGTGAGGTCGTTCCACATACCTGCCTGAGGTGCCGCGAACTCTCCCCGTATCCAGCCGTCAGGGTCCGCCAATTGGACTGAACTCAGTGGCAGCCGGAGAGCTGCGATCTCACTGAGGACCTGCACGATCGGCTTCCCTTTCCTGCCAGCGACGGTGTGGGCGGTGAGGCCCAGCCCCCACACCACAGCAGTGCGGTTATCGTCATGGGCCGGACGTCCCATACAGCCGCGTTGGCCACGTGTGAGTGCCCTGTCGGGCACAAACAAACAGTGGTGGAGACCGCCGTATCGTGCATGGCAGCGAGCTTTTCTGGGCCGATCCTGGGGCGTGGTAATGCATGCACCCAGGTCGTCCAGAAATCGTGCGCTTCAGGTCCGGCTGCCGGGTGTTTCATCCATTTTCGTTCGGCGCTTGGGTGTTATGCGCTCGAACTGGTGTGGTGTTGAGGGTGAGCCACGCCACGTGGGGTGATGTTCGCGATTTCGCTGTCCGTTGCTACGTGCCGGCGCGGCAGGAGAACGGCGGCACGTGGCGTGTTCACCCCGAAATCCCGCATGCAGGCGCTCAATTGTGGCCCGGCACGTGGATCCAGGCGAGTATTCTGGAGCACACGATGCCAGCCAATACGACCGAAGTCGAGCGCCGCCTGTGGGCCGCCGCCGACAACCTGCGCGCGAACAGCAAGCTCCGCAGCCACGAATACAGCGTCCCGGTGCTGGGCCTGATCTTCCTGGCCTATGCCGACTACCGCTTCACCGAGGCGAAGGCCCGCATGGGTGAGGGAACTGGCCGGCGCAGCGGGATCACCAAGGACGACTATCAGGCCGCCGGCGTACTCTACGTGCCCGAGGCGGCGCGGTACTCGTGGCTGCTGCAACTCCCCGAGGGTGCCAACGTGGGGCAGTCCATCAACGACGCCATGCGGGCCATCGAGGAGGACAACGAAGATCTGCGCGGCGTCCTGCCCAAGCTGTACAACCGGCTCGACAACTCTATCCTGATCTCCCTGCTCAAGGCGTTCAACTTCGCCGAGATCGCCGACGGCCTGGAGGGCGACGCGTTCGGGAAGATCTATGAATACTTCCTCGGCAAGTTCGCGCGTGACGAGGGCGGCAAGGGCGGCGAGTTCTACACCCCGACCAGCCTGGTCAAGCTGATGGTCGAGATCATGGAGCCCTTCCACGGCCGTATCTTCGACCCGGCCTGCGGCTCGGGCGGCATGTTCGTGCAGTCCGCCCGCTTCGTCGAGGAGCACCGCAGGAGCCCCAACGCCGAGATCAGCGTTTACGGTCAGGAGAAGACGGCCGAGACCGTGCGGCTCGCGAAGATGAACCTGGCCATCCATGGGCTTTCCGGCGACGTCAAGCAGGCGAACACCTTCTACGAGGATCCTCACACCAGCCCCGGCAAGTTTGACTTCGCCATGGCCAACCCTCCCTTCAATGTCAGTGGCGTCGATAAGGACAGAATCGGCGTCGATCCGCGCCTGCCATTTGGCGTGCCCACGGGTGACAACGCCAATTATCTGTGGATGCAGTACATCTACTCTAGCCTCAATGAACGCGGACGTGCCGGAGTCGTCATGGCAAACAGCGCCAGCGACGCACGCGGCAGCGAGATGGAGATTCGTCGGCAGCTGATTGAGGACGGCGGTGTGGATATCATGCTGGCGACTAGCACTAAACTCTTCTACACGGTTCCTCTCGCTGCCACCGTATGGTTCTTCGACCGTCGGAAGAAGGGCACCCCCCGTGAGGATCAGGTGCTGTTCATCGACGCGCGGCACATCTACACCCCGGTCACACGCGCCATCCGCGAGCTGAGCGCGGCGCAGATCGAGTTCATCGCGAACATCGCTAACCTCTACCGGGGCGAGCCCACCGAGACGGTGCACGGCAGCGACGCGCTGATGCAGGAGCACTTCCCGAATGGTACCTACCGCGACGTTCCTGGCCTGTGCAAAGTGGCCACGCGCGCCGAGATCGAGGTGCAGGGCTGGAGCCTGAACGCGGGCCGCTACATAGGCGTGCAGGCGCGAGCGGCCGATGACTTCGACTTTAGTGTGCGCCTGGGTGAGTTGAGCGAGGAGCTGGAGGTGCTGAACTTGGAAGCGCACGAACTTGAAGTGCGCATCAGTGAAAACGTTCAGGTTTTGCTAGAGGGCGCTAATGGGGAGGCCATGAATGACACAGTCCTGGCCTGAAGCTCCGCTTAAAGCGATCACAACCAAAATTGGGAGTGGGGCGACGCCGCGCGGTGGCAAAGAGAGCTACGCTGCTGAAGGTATTGCGCTCATACGCAGCATGAATGTGTACGATATGTCCTTTAATTGGGACAACTTGGCAAGAATTGGTGATGAGCAAGCAAAACAGCTCGACAATGTTGTTGTGCAAGTGGATGATGTGTTGTTGAACATCACTGGCGCATCGGTCGCTAGATGTTGCAAGGTGCCAAGTTCAGCGCTTCCTGCTCGGGTTAATCAGCATGTAGCAATTATTCGCGGTCACAAGGACAAGGTTTCGCCTTTATATCTGATGTATTACCTGACTTCACCTCTGGGTAAGAACAGATTGTTGAGCCTTGCTCAAGGGGGTGCCACTCGAGAAGCATTGACGAAAGGTACTCTTGAGGAGTTTTCGTTACCCCTTCCCCCTCTCCCCATTCAACGCAAAATCGCAACAGTCCTCTCTGCATACGATGATCTGATCGAGAACAACACGAGGCGCGTGCAGGTGCTGGAGGAGATGGCGCGTGCCCTCTACCGCGAGTGGTTCGTGGAATACCGCTTCCCCGGCCACGACACCGCCGAGTTCGTGGAAGACGAGCACGGGCGGATGCCTGAAGGGTGGGAGAGGGGCACGTTTTCCGACGCAGCGGTCGTGTTCAGTACCACACTCAATCCAGCACACTTCCCCGAAGAGGAGTTTGAACACTTTAGCCTCCCTGCCTTCGATGAGGGCCAACGCCCAGTTGTCGAGTTGGGAGAAATGATCAAGAGCAGCAAGAACCGTGTGCCCAAGAATTGTGTGCTTCTACCTAAGCTCAACCCGCGGATCCCTAGAGTTTGGTTGCCGCCGGCCTCTATGGGTAGCCGTCAGATCGCGTCAACGGAGTTTTTGCCGCTGCTCCCCGCACGTGGCTACTCAAAGTATTGGCTGTATTGCCTCTGCTCGGCCCCCGAGCTACTTGAACGGCTGGCAGCAATGGCTTCGGGTACCTCGTCTAGCCATCAACGGATCTCGCCCAAGGGCCTGGCGATCCTGCCACTTGTCCTGCCTCCGGAGAAGGTTGTGCAGCGTTTCACCGAGGTGGTAGCCCCAGCTCTAGAGCTGACCTCAGCACTCCGACAGCGCAACGCCAACCTCCGCCGTACCCGTGACCTGCTGCTGCCCCGGCTGGTGTCGGGCGAGCTGGACGTTTCTGCGCTGGATGTGCGGGGGCTGGGGCTGGAAGCCATTGGGGCAGAGGTTGAAGAGGAGGCGGTGGCGTGATTGCAGAGCAGGCGAAACTGGCCGAGTTGCTGGAGGGCACCAAGCAGTTTGAGGTGCCGCTCTACCAGCGTCCGTACTCCTGGGGAACGCCGGAGCGCGAGCAGTTCTGGCGCGACATCCTGCGGGCCGGGCGTGATCCGAAGCCGGGGATGCACTTCACGGGTTCCGTGGTGTTCATGGAGCGCACCGGCAGCATGGCCGGCAACCTCAAACGGGCACGATTGATCGATGGCCAGCAGCGCCTGACCACGCTGACCCTGCTGATGCTGGCCCTGTCGGAGCAACTGGCGCAGGTCGGCGAACTGGAGTTGCCGCTAGAGGGCACCAGCGACACCCAGGTGGTGGACGCCGCCGACATTCGCAACGACTATCTGGTGAACAAAAACCTCACCGGAGACTCGCGCTACAAGCTGTCGCCCACCCACGTGGACAGGGATACCCTGCGGCATCTAATCGGGAATGGGCCGCTCCCCCCGAAGGTGTCGCGCGAGATCCAGGCCGGCGCAGACTTCTTCCGTCAGCGGCTGAGCCAGCCCGGCGTGAACCTGAAAGAGGTGCTGCGGGGCGTCAATAAACTCCAGGTGGTCACGGTCGCGCTGGAGGAAGGGCGCGACGACCCGCAGCTCATCTTCGAGAGCCTAAACAGCACCGGGAAGGATCTGACCCAGGCTGACCTGATCCGGAACAACGTGCTGATGGGTCTTCCCTCGGCCGAGCAGGACATGCTGAGCCGTGACTACTGGGTGAAGCTCGAAGAGGGGTTCGCAGATACCGAGGAGGGCACGTTCGACCGCTTCATGCGCGATTTCCTGACGCTCCGCACGCGCGGGTTGCCCAATGAGCAGGAGGTGTACGCGGCGTTCAAGGCGTACCGGTCGTCACGCCCGGCTGATGAAGGCGTCGAGACGCTGGTCAGGGACGTGGCGCACCTGGGCAAGCTGTACATGGGCATCATCGACCCCACCCGCATGGGTAACGCGGACGTGCAGGTGGCCATGGAAGACCTGATGGCACTCCGCCTGCGGATCATCTCCCCGTTCGTGCTCGAACTCCTGCAAGATCACGAGCAGGGATTGCTGACGGATGACGATCTGGTGGGTTCGCTCCGGGCGCTGGAGGCGTTCCTCCTGCGCCGCGCCGTGGTGGGTGAGCGCACCTCGCCGCTCAACCGCTTCTTCGCGGGGCTGGGCCGCGACCTGAACAAGCAGGACTATCTGCGCTCACTACTGCGCGCCCTCGTCCGCTTCCAGGATCGGGATCAGGACGGCTTCCCAGGCAACGAGCCCTTCGCGCGGGCGCTGCGTGAGGCGGCCCTCTACCGCCTGAACGTCTGTAAGCCGCTGCTCGTGCGCCTGGAACGCAGCATGAACCCGAAGGAGAAGTTCCAGAGCGCCAACTTGACCATCGAGCACGTCATGCCCCAGAACGAGGATCTCAGCCAGGAGTGGCGGGACATGCTGGGCACGGCCTGGCCGGAGGTGCAGGGGCGGCTGGTACACATGCTGGGGAACCTCACGCTCACCGGCTACAACAGCGAACTGGGCGACCGGCCGTTCAGCGAGAAGAAGACCCTGCCCGAGCCGAAAGGCTACGAGCATAGCCGACTCCTGATGACCCGTAAGATCGCGGCGCTGCCCGCGTGGACTGAGAGCGTGATCGTCAACCGGGCCAGCGAGCTGATCGAACGTGCGCTGGAGCTCTGGCCCTTCCCGGCCTTCTCGCCGGAAGAAGTTGCGGCGCTCCGGGCGGAAGGACGCCAGCGCGGCAAAGTCAGAACGGTCGACGATCACCTGCAGACCAGCAGCCCGGCGCTGCGTACCCTGTTCGCGCAGGTTCGAGAACGGCTGCTCGCTCTGGACGACCGGGTCGTGGAGATGCCGCAAAAGCACTACGTGGCATACAAGGTGGGCACCAACTTCTGCGACATCGTGCCTCAGCCGGCCCTGGATACGGTGAAGTGCTGGCTGAACCTGCCGCCGGCCGACCTCGACGATCCCCTGCACATGACCCGGGACATCACGGGCAAGGGCAAGCCGGGCAATGGCAACGTCGAACTCACCTTGTCGGCCCAGTCTGATCTGGATGCGTTCACCGCCCTGGCGGACCAGGCTCTCGAATACCAGCTCTGGCGCAATGAAAAGGCCTCTACCCCGGCTGGTCAGGGCAAGGTGGGAAAAGAAGTCGATTTCTCGCAGCTTCCCCCGGAGGTGCTGGCCGTCTTCCAGGCGCTGGAGACCCGCACCACTGGCCTGAGCAGCGACATCCAGGCCCATTCGACCCAGTTTTACCGGGCGTTCCGGGCGCGCCGCGTCTTCATGGAAGTCAAGCCCAGAACCGGCAGCATCAACGTGGCGGTGAAGATCCCCCCGGCCGCCCTGGAGCCGGACGCTTTCGAGGGCTGGGTGACGTCCGGTCAGTGGCTGGCGCGTCCTGTCCGCTCCATGGAGGAGCTCGAACGGGCGTGGCCAGGCATCGTGGCCGCCTTCACCCGGCAGCAGGACGGGGACTCGGACGATGCGGACGCGCTGCCACCGGCAGTGAGTCACCAGCAATACAAGCTGGCCAAAACCATCTACGCCCAGTTGGCCAGCAAGACGGCGGAACTCAGCGATGACATTGAGGTGGTGACGACCCAGAAGAGCGTCAAGTTTTTTGCTCCGTCAGGCGAGGGAGCCAGGGAGTTCATGCGGCTGTACAGCAGCGCCCGGAGTGGCCACGCTGGCGTCCGACTGAACGTCTTGCCGGCGGCGCTGGACAATCCGGACAGTGTGGGGCAGATGGTCGACCCAGGCAACGAGACGACCGGCTTCACCGACGGTCATTTCGAATACAGGGTGACGACTTTAGAAGGCGTGGAGGCCGTCTTGCCGCTCATCCAGCAGGCCTACGAGATCGTCCGTGCGTGAATTCAGCGAGGCGCGGCTGGTCGAGGAGACCTGCCTCACCATCCTGCGCGAGCTGGGCTGGGCCACCCTGGACGCGACCCACGAGGTGCTCGGAGTCAACGGCACCCTGGGCCGCGAGAGCCAGCGGGAGGTGGTGCTGGCGCGTGACCTGCGTGCGGCCCTGACCACGCTGAATCCAGGCCTCCATGCCTCCGTGATCGAGCAAGCCGTCGAGGTGCTGACGCTGGATCGCTCGGCCCTCTCGCCGGTCGCAGCCAACCAGGAGTTGTACGACCTGATGGTTCACGGCGTCCCGGTGCTGGTTCCAGATGACGAGGGCGGTGGGGAAAAGCCGGATCGCGTGCGCGTCATCGACTGGATCAATCCTGCGAACAACACCGTCCTGGCCGTCCAGCAGCTGACGGTCAAGAGCGATCTGTACACCCGCAGGCCAGACGTGATCGGCTTCGTGAACGGCCTGCCGCTGGTGTTCATCGAGCTGAAGTCCACGCATCGCCGCCTCAAGAATGCCTACAGGGACAACCTGCGGGATTACCGCTCGACCATCCCGCACCTGTTCCATGCAAACGGTGTGGTGCTGCTCTCCAACGGCACTGACGGGGTCGTGGGCAGCATGACGGCCGGCTGGGAGCATTTTGCCGAGTGGGTGCGCGTGGCCAGCGAGGACGAGCCGCGCCGGGTGGGGCTGAGTACGCTCCTGCGAGGCACCTGCGAGCCGGGGCGGCTGCTCGATCTGGTCGAGAACTTTACCGTCTACCTTGAAACCCAGGGCGGCGTGGCCAAGATCCTCGCGAAGAACCATCAGGTGCTCGGCGTAAATAACGCCCTGCAGGCGCTGGAGGGCATCGGCGAAAACCGTGGTCGCCTGGGGGTCTTCTGGCACACGCAGGGGTCGGGCAAGAGCCTGAGCATGGTGTTCTTCTCGCGGAAGGTGCTTCGCAAGGTGCATGGGAACTGGAGCTTCCTGGTCGTCACCGACCGCGACGAACTCGATCAGCAGATCTACACCACGTTCGCCCGCACCGGCACCGTGCAGGAGCAGGAGGAGCGGGTGCGGGCCGCCAATGGAGCGCACCTCAAGGAACTTCTGCGCGAGGATCACCGCTTCCTGTTCACGCTGATCCAGAAGTTCCATACCCCACAGGGCGAGGTCTACCCGCAGCTCTCCGCGCGCGGCAACGTGATCGTCATGACCGACGAGGCGCACCGCAGCCAGTACGACATCTTCGCCGGGAACATGCGCGCTGCCCTGCCCAACGCGGCCTTCATCGGCTTCACTGGCACCCCACTGATGGAAGGGGAGCAGAAGACGCGGGAGGTCTTCGGAGATTACGTCTCGGTCTACAACTTCAGCGAGGCCGTTCAGGACAGGGCCACGGTGCCCCTGTACTACGAGAACCGCATCCCGGAGCTGCAGCTGACGAATGCCGAGTTGCAGGCCCACATGGAAGACCTGCTCGATCGCGAGGGGGTGGACGAGGATGCCGAGCGCCTGGTGGAACGCGAGTTCAGCCGGGAGGCCCAGCTCATCACGCGCGACGACCGCCTGGAGAAGATCGCGCAGGATCTCGTGCAGCACTTCCTGGGCCGGGGGCAGTTCGGTAAGGCCATGGTCGTCAGCCTCGATAAGGCCACCGCCGTCCGGATGTTCAACAAGGTCGAGCACTACTGGAATGACGAGATCGCGCTCGCCGAGGCCCAACTGGCGCAGGCAAGTGGGGACGAGCGCGACGCCCTGCTGCGCCGGCTGCAGTTTCTGCGGGAAACTGACCGGGCCGTGGTGATCTCGCAGGCGCAGAACGAGATTGACGACTTCAGGGACAAGGGGCTGGACATCACGCCCCACCGCAGGCGGATGGTCAAGGAAGACTTGGAGGGCCGATTCAAGGATCCGGGGGATCCGTTGCGGCTGGTGTTCGTGTGCGCCATGTGGATGACCGGCTTCGACGCGCCAAGCGTGAGCACCATCTACCTCGACAAACCCATGCGGAACCACACCCTGATGCAGACCATTGCCCGCGCCAACCGCGTCTGGGAGGAGAAGGTCAGCGGCCTGATCGTGGATTACATCGGCGTCTTCCGGAACCTGCAGCGCGCCCTGGCCGTGTATGGCGCCGGGAACGGCTCTGGCGTCGGCGCGGACGAGACCCCGGTGCAGGACAAGGCAGAACTGGTGGCGGCCCTCCAGGCGGCCATCGGAGAGGCGGAGGCGCAGGTCACGGCGCGTGGAATCGATCCGGCCGCGATCATCGCTGCCACTGGTGAACGGAAGATCGAACTTCTCAAGGATGCCACTGACGCACTGCTGGCCGGTGACGACATCCGCAAGCGCTTCACGGACACCGCCAATACCGTCAACCGGCTGTTCAAGGCCGTGCTCCCCGACCCGGCGGCCCAGGCGTTCGCGGCCCAGCGTGCGCTCTATGTGGTGCTGGCCGCCCGGCTGGAACTCGACGAGGAGGACGACCCTGAGGTCGACGGCGTCATGCACCAGGTGGAGACGCTCCTTGATACTTCGGTGGCGGCCTACGGCTACGTCATCCGCGAGGGCACGTCGCATGTCGACCTGAGCCAGGTGGACTTCGACAAGCTTCGCGACCTATTCGACAAGACGCCGCGCAAGCGCACCGAGGCCGAGAAGCTGCGCGGTGCCCTGAACGGTGAGGTGCAGCGCCTCACCCGGCTCAACAAGACCCGCGTGAACTACGCGGCCCGGTTGGAGGCCATGATTCAGGAGTACAACTCCGGCTCCGCCAACGTGGAGGCCTTCTTCGAGGAACTCATGCGCCTGGGGCGTGATCTCAGTGAAGAGGTCAAGCGGGCCCTGCGCGAGGGGCTCACCGAAGAGGAACTGGCCGTGTTCGACCAGATCACGGCCGCCGGTGTTGCGCTCAGCGACACTGATCGTGAGTCAGTGAAGACCGTCGCGCGCAGTCTGCTGGCCAAGTTGAAGTCCGACCGCCTGGTGCTCGACTGGCGCAAGAAGCAGCAGGCTCGGGCACAGGTACGTCAGGCAATCCGGCAGGAGCTGGACGCACTCCCTGATTGGTATGATCAGCAGGCATATAACGCAGCCGTTGTTGCCGTTTTTTCGCATGTTCACGAGGCGTATAAGAGCCATAACGAAAACATCTACATGTAAGTATGATGGCACTTTGCTGAATGGGGCGAGGAGGTACCTATGAATGAAAGGGACAGGACTCACGTTAAGAATCTTGAAAAAAAAGCTCAGGCGGCCCAAAGAGAGTTTTTGGACGCATTGGAGGAGCTGAGAGATCAGCTCGAGTTGGTCAGGGACGCAGAGCATGAAAAGCTAGCAAACATGGACGACAAGCTTTATGGTGTTGACAGGTACAAAAAGATAGAAGCAGAAGTGGAGGGTATCGAAACGGTGTTGAGGGACATCGAGGTCATTGAGTCTATGCCTGAGCTAGATCTCAGCGGGATCTACGGCTTGAATTCGTCGCCGGATCAACAATTTACTGAGCAGGAAATAGAAGAAATTCTTAACTCATAGGTCTAATTTTCTATGATCATCCGCTGGCAACCAGGGCACTGATCCAGCGGTTCGCAGTGTCGAAATCACCGGTTGAAATGTCTGTGGATGGAGGTGGTGGAGTGGAGTTGGTCGCCGACACCACGACACCACGACTTCACGTAGGTTCTGGTGCTCGAGGTGTGCTGTAGCTAGGGCGTGACCGCCGTGGATGCTCATTGGGCGCAGAAGATGGCACCAGGGAATGGACTGATCCGCTGTCGTACTAGAGATACGCAGCAGGGTAACTCCGATCGGTGACGCTGTGACAGGGCGAGCGCTGCAGCGACCCAGGCCATGGGCTTTCCCACCAGTGACTGCCGGTGACGAGTGCTGTGGATTTACCGATTGCCCGACCCGGCGGAAGCCCGGCTCGTTGATCGGCTACCGTATGAAGGGTAATGACGTTCGATATGCACGTAATCCGTGAGGCGTCGGGTTGACCCAACTGCTGCAGCCCACGACTCCGTGCCTGATCTATCACTTCACGGCCCTGGAGAACCTGCCGTCCATCCTGACCGCAGGCGGCCTCCACTGTAAGGTGCGAGCCCAGCCAGTCGCAGACATCTCGGACGCCCGCATCCAAGAACGTCGGTCTCGGCGGCGAGTAGAGGCTGGGCCGGGCGGTGTACTGCACGATTATGTGCCTTTCTACTTCACGCCGAGATCGCCCATGCTTCACCGCAGATACAAGCAGGATCTTGATGAAGGGACGAGGGTGCAGCAGCAGGTGGTCTATCTGGTGAGCTCAGTGGAGCGGGTTGTCGAGCTGGGTCTGCCCTTCGCGTTCACTGATGGTCACGCTGAGATGCGGGTGGACATCCGGTATTTCGATGACCCAGCTGACCTTGGCCAGCTGGACTGGCGAGTCCTGCACGCATCCGGCTGGCGTAACGACGAGGAGCGTCGGAAGCGGCAGTCGGAGTTTCTGGTGCAGGGGTTCTTGCCCCTAAGTGGGCTGCTAGGATTCGCGACCCGTACCTCCGATGTGAAGCAGCGGGTAGACCGGCTGTTCCGTGATCGGCAGGTGTCCCTGCGGGGGAGGGTACGCCCGGACTGGTACTATTGATGCACCATTTCGCTGTCAGCTGAACGGGGGGAGGTGAATGATGATCGAGCTGCAACGAGGCAACCTGCTTGAGGCCCACACTGAGGCCCTGGTGAACACCGTCAACACCAAGGGCGTCATGGGGAAGGGGGTAGCCCTACAGTTCAAGCGGCGCTATCCGGCGAATTACCAGGCCTACGTGGCTGCCTGCAAGGCGGAACAGGTGGAGGTCGGGAAGATGTTCGTCACCGAACTCCCCGTGAGCCTGGAGAGTGGGCCAAGGTACATCATCAACTTCCCGACGAAGCGTCACTGGCGTGGGAGTTCGCGTCTCAACTACATCGAGGCCGGGCTCGAAGATCTTGTGAGAGTTGTCCGTGAGCACTGTATCCGCTCAATTGCCATCCCGGCCCTGGGCTGTGGGAACGGTGGGCTTGAGTGGGCCGAAGTCCGTCCCCTGATCGAGGGCGCATTCGCAGCTCTGCCTGAAGTGCATGTCTATCTTTACCCACCAGATCAGAACCCTGATCCAGATTCACCGATTTTGCGGCCGATCACAAAACGTCCTCACTTGACTCGCGGCAGCGCTGCCATGCTACGACTGTTCAGGGAGTATCTGCTTCCCGATTACACACTGGGGCGAACCGAGGCGCAGAAGCTGATGTATTTCCTACAGGTCGCAGGCTTCGACCTCAAGCTGAACTTCCAGAAGAGCAAGTTCGGCCCATATGACAATAATGTGCGTTACGTCTTGGAGCGCATGGAAGGGCACTACATCCAGGGTTACGGCACGGGGGAGAGCGGTTCACGGATTCATCTGCTGCCTGGAGCGGCTGAAGAAGCCAGGAACACGCTGCTCGATTCCCCCGAGATCGAGCAGTCGCTGGAGCGTGTGACGGCATTAATTGAGGGGTTCGAGACGCCATTCAGTCTCGAATTGCTGGCGACGGTGCACTGGGTCGCCACCCAGGAACAGGCAACCACCCCAGCGGAGGCCCTGGTGCGGATCGCTGACTGGACACCTCGCAAGAAGTTGTTGATGACCCCTGACAAGGTCGACCTGGCGTGGCGACATCTGCAAGAGCTTGGTTGGCTGCCGACGGTCGATCCTATAGATGACCCCCCATTTCCCTCTCCCGTTGCCTGAGAAAGACGTCTGGGATGGTGGCTTTGGTTAACCAACCCAATATTCGGACTCGGCTGGAGCACATGACAAACCATCGGCAGTACCACGGAATTGCGGGTGACCGCGTCAGCATGCCATTCCATGCGACCAGCCCAGCAGATGTCGTTTGCTCCCCACAAGAATTTGACACACCGTGTAACCCGATATATCCTGTCTAGGACGAGGTAAAACGCTCAGCTGGTAGAGCTGTCGTTGGCGGCCTAAAAATGATCAAAAGTGGCGGATAGGAATTGACCATGCCGAGGTTCGAGCCCCCCACGATCTGCGATTCACTGCGAGTC
>NZ_JACHFK010000020.1 GCF_014201805.1 Deinococcus metalli
TCGAACTCATCAAGCCCATCGCCATGGAAGAGGGTCTGCGCTTCGCCATCCGCGAAGGTGGCCGCACCGTCGGCGCCGGCGTCGTCTCCAAGGTCCTGGTGTAATAGAACATGGTTGCCCCCAAGATCCGTATCAAACTGCGTGGCTTCGACCACAAGGCGCTGGACCAGTCCGCGAGCAAGATCGTGGACACGGTCCGCCGCACCGGCGCGGACGTGAGCGGCCCGGTGCCGCTCCCCACCCGCATCCGCCGTTTCTGCGTGCTGCGCTCGCCCTTCATCGACAAGGACAGCCGCGAGCACTTCGAGATCCGCACGCACAACCGTCTGGTGGACATCATGAACCCCACCAAGAAGACCATCGACAGCCTCATGACCCTTGACCTGCCCACCGGCGTGGACATCGAGATCAAGACCGTGGGGGGCCGCGCATGAAGGGCATCCTCGGCACCAAGATCGGCATGACGCAGATCTGGAAGGGCGACCGCGCCGTTCCCGTGACTGTCGTGCTGGCCGGCCCGTGCCCCGTCGTGCAGCGCAAGACCGCGCAGATCGACGGCTACGAGGCCGTGCAGATCGGCTACGCCCCCAAGGCGGAGCGCAGCGTGACCAAGCCGGTCGCCGGGCACTTCAAGAAGGCCGGCGTGAGCCCCGTGCGCTTCCTGCGCGAGTTCCGCGGCTTTTCGCCCGACGGCGACACCGTGTCCGTGGACATCTTCGCCGAGGGCGAGAAGATCGACGCGACCGGCACCAGCAAGGGTAAGGGCACGCAGGGCGTCATGAAGCGCTGGAACTTCAAGGGCGGTCCCGCCAGCCACGGTTCCAAGAAGTGGCACCGCCGCCCCGGCTCGATCGGCCAGCGCAAGACCCCCGGCCGCGTGTACAAGGGCAAGCGCATGGCCGGCCACATGGGCATGACCCGCATCACTGTGCAGAACCTGGAAGTCGTGGAAATTCGCGCGGGCGAGAACCTGATCCTCGTCAAGGGCGCCATTCCCGGTGCCAACGGCGGTCTCGTCGTGCTGCGCGGTGCCTCTAAGGGAGGCAAGTAATGGCGCAGATTGACGTCATCGGTATTCGGGGCGGTCGCACGATCGACGTGGACCTGCCGGAAGTGAACAAGAACGTGCTGCACGACGTGGTCACCTGGCAGCTCGCCAGCCGCCGCCGCGGCACGGCCAGCACCAAGACCCGCGCGCAGGTCGGCAAGACCGGCAAGAAGATGTACTCCCAGAAGGGCACGGGCAACGCCCGTCACGGCGACCGCAGCGTCCCGACCTTCGTGGGCGGCGGCGTGGCCTTCGGGCCCAAGCCGCGCAGCTACGGCTACACCCTGCCGCGCCAGGTGCGCCAGCTCGGCCTGGGCATGGCGCTGGCCGCCCGCCAGGGCGAAGGCAAACTGATCGCCGTGGACGGCTTTGACCTTGACGGCAAGACCAAGGGCTTCATCGCCTGGGCCGCGCAGAACGGTCTGGACGGCAGCGAGAAGGTGCTGCTCGCCACCGACGACGACACGGCCCGCCGCGCCGCGCGCAACATCAGCTGGATCAGCGTCATGCCGGTTGCCGGCGTGAACGTGTACGACATCCTGCGCCACGACCGCCTGATCATCGACGCCGCCGCCCTCGAAGTGGCCGATGACGAAGCCGAAGGAGAGGCCAGCGCATGAGCCACTACGACATCCTCCAGGCGCCCGTGATCAGCGAGAAGGCCTACGCCGGCATGGAACGCGGCGTGTACACCTTCTGGGTGAGCCCCAAGGCCACCAAGACCGACATCAAGGACGCCGTTCAGAAGGCCTTTGGCGTGCAGGTCATCGGCATCAGCACCATGAACGTGCCCGGCAAGCGCAAGCGCGTGGGCCGGTTCACCGGTCACCGGGTCGACCGTAAGAAGGCCATCATCCGCCTCGCCGACGGCCAGACCATCGCTGCCCTCGAAGGCCAGGCCTAAGGAGATCTGAGACATGGCCGTCAAGAAATACCGTCCCTATACCCCGTCGCGTCGTCAGATGACGACCGCGGACTTCAGCGGACTGACCAAGAAGCGCCCCGAGAAGGCGCTCACCACCGCGCTGCCCAAGACCGGTGGACGCAACAACCGCGGCCGCATCACCAGCCGCTTCATCGGCGGCGGGCACAAGCGCCTGTACCGCATCATCGACTTCAAGCGCCGCGACAAGGCGGGCGTGCCCGGCAAGGTCGCCGCGATCGAGTACGATCCGAACCGCTCCGCGCGCATCGCCCTGGTGCACTACGCCGACGGCGAGAAGCGCTACATCCTGGCGCCTGAAGGCCTGACCGTGGGCACGACCGTGAACGCCGGCCCGGAAGCCGAGCCCAAGCTGGGCAACGCCCTGCCGCTGCGCTTCGTGCCGGTGGGTGCCGTCGTGCACGCCGTGGAACTCGTGCCGCAGAAGGGCGCGCAGCTCGCCCGCTCGGCCGGCACCAGCATCCAGGTGCAGGGCAAGGAAAGCGACTACGTGATCCTGCGCCTGCCCAGCGGCGAACTGCGCCGCATCCACTCCGAGTGCTACGCCACCATCGGCGTGGTGGGCAACGCCGAGCACAAGAACGTGGTGCTGGGCAAGGCCGGCCGCAGCCGCTGGCTGGGCCAGAAGCCGCACCAGCGCGGCAGCGCCATGAACCCCGTGGATCACCCGCACGGCGGTGGTGAAGGCCGTACCGGCGCGGGCCGCGTGCCCGTCAGCCCGTGGGGCCAGCCCAGCAAGGGTCTCAAGACCCGCAAGAAGCGCAAGGTGTCCGACCGCTTCATCATCACCCGCCGCGGCGGGAAGTAAGGAGGGGAACGTATGCCCCGTAGCCTCAAAAAAGGGCCGTTCGTGGACGACCACCTCCTGAAGAAGGTCGACGCCCAGAACGACACCAAGACCAAGCGCGTCATCAAGACTTGGAGCCGCCGCTCGACGGTCGTGCCCGAGATGATCGGCCACACCATCGCCGTGCACAACGGCAAGCAGCACGTGCCGGTGTTCATCAACGAACAGATGATCGGCCACAAGCTCGGCGAGTTCTCGCCCACCCGCAGCTACCGCGGGCACGGCTCCGAGAAGTCGGCGAAGGGGAGCAAGAAGAAATGACCGCTCCTGCCACCCCAGCTGAACAGAGCTTCCGCAACAAGAAGCAGCGCAAGCAGCAGGTCAAGCTGCGCCGTCCCGGCTACGCCGTGGCGAAGTACGTCCGCATCAGCCCCCGCAAGGTTCGCCTGGTGGTCGACGTGATCCGCGGCAAGACCGTGCGTGACGCCGAGGACCTGCTGCGCTTCATCCCGCGCGCGGCCAGCGAGCCCGTTGCGAAGGTGCTGAACAGCGCCAAGCACAACGCGCTGCACAACGACGAGATGCTCGAAGACCGTCTGGTCATCACGGCCGCCTACGTGGACGCGGGACCGACCCTCAAGCGCCTGATTCCCCGTGCCCGTGGCAGCGCCAACATCATCAAGAAGCGCACCAGCCACATCACCATCATCGTGGGCGAGAGCGCCACGAGCCGGGGGAAATAAGTCATGGGCAACAAGATCAACCCGAACGGCTTCCGCCTGGGCATCACCCGGGGCTGGAACAGCCGCTGGTACGCCGGCAAGAAGCAGTACGCCGGCCTGCTCAAGGAAGACGAGAAGATCCGCAAGCTCGTCAACAAGGAGCTGGCTGCCGCCGGCATCGCCCGCATCGAGATCGAGCGCGCCGGCCAGCAGGTCAACGTGATCATCTCCGCGGCCAAGCCCGGCATCGTGATCGGGAAGGGCGGCGACTCCATCAAGCGCCTGCGCGGTGACATCGAGCGTCTGGTGTCGGCCGGCACGGTCGCCGTGAACGTGGCCGAGATCCCCAACCCGAACATCAGCGCGCCCCTGGTCGCCCTGCGCATCGCCGAGCAGATCGAGCGCCGCTTCGCGTTCCGCCGCGCCATGAAGCAGGCCGCGCAGCGCGTGATGGAATCCGGCGCCCGCGGCGTCAAGGTCGTGCTCTCCGGTCGTCTGGGCGGCGCCGAGCAGGCCCGCCGTGAGACGGTGCGCGAAGGCCGCGTGCCGCTGCACACCCTGCGCGCCGACATCGACTACGGCACCGCCCTGGCCCGCACCACCTACGGCATCCTGGGCGTGAAGGTCATGGTCTTCAACGGGGAAGTCATCGGTGGCAAGACCGAGACCTTCGCCCGCCCGCAGCGCAAGCAGGACGACCGCCGCCCCGAGGGTGGCGACCGCCCCAACCGCCGCCGGCCCACCGCCCGCCGGCGCACCGGAGGTGAATGATGCTTCTCCCGAAGCGCACCAAGTTCCGTAAGCAGCACCGCGGCCGCATGACCGGCGACGCCAAGGGCGGCGACTACGTGGCCTTCGGCGACTACGGCCTGATCGCCACCGAGCCCGCGTGGATCAAGAGCAACCAGATCGAAGCGTGCCGCATCGTGATGAGCCGTCACTTCCGCCGCGGCGGCAAGATCTACATCCGCATCTTCCCCGACAAGCCCGTGACCAAGAAGCCCGCCGAGACCCGAATGGGGAAAGGGAAGGGCGCCGTGGAGTACTGGGTGAGCGTCGTCAAGCCCGGCCGCGTGATGTTCGAGGTGTCCGGCGTGACCGAGGAACAGGCCAAGGAAGCCTTCCGCCTGGCCGGTCACAAGCTGCCCATCCAGACCAAGATGGTCAAGCGCGAGGTCTACGATGAAGCCCAGTGACATGCGTCAACTCAAGGCGGACGATTTCGCCAAGGAAATCGACGCCCGCAAGAAAGAACTCATGGAGCTGCGCTTCCAGGCCGCCACCGGCAACCTGGCCCAGCCTCACCGCGTGACGCAGCTCCGCCGTGAAGTCGCCCAGCTCAACACCATCCGGACCGAGCTGAGCAAGCAGGGAGAGCAGGCATGAAGAAGACCTTTACCGGCGTCGTCGTGAGCGACAAGGCCGACAAGACGGTCAGCGTGAAGGTGGAGCGCCGCTTCGCCCACCCGCTGTACGGCAAGGTCGTGACGCGCAGCCACAAGTACGCCGCGCACGACGAGAAGAACGAGTACAAGGTCGGTGACCGCGTCGAGATCATCGCCGTGCGCCCGATCAGCAAGACCAAGACCTGGAAGGTCACCAAGCTGATCGAGCGTCCGCGCGGTATCGAGACCACCGCCGTCGAGACGGAAGGGGGCCACGCATGATCATGCCCCAGTCCCGCCTGGACGTGGCGGACAACAGCGGTGCGCGCGAGATCATGTGCATCCGCGTGCTCAACAGCGGCATCGGCGGCAAGGGCCTGACCACCGGGGGCGGCGGCAACAAGCGCTACGCCCACGTGGGTGACATCATCGTCGCCAGCGTCAAGGACGCCGCTCCGCGCGGCACCGTCAAGGCCGGCGACGTCGTCAAGGCCGTGGTCGTGCGCACCAGCCACGCCATCAAGCGCGCCGACGGCAGCACCATCCGCTTCGACAAGAACGCCGCCGTCATCATCAACAACCAGGGCGAGCCCCGCGGCACGCGCGTCTTCGGGCCAGTCGCCCGTGAACTGCGCGACCGCCGGTTCATGAAGATTATCTCCCTGGCCCCGGAGGTGCTGTAATGCCCCGTCCCAGCGCCGGAAGCCACCACAACGACAAGCTGCACGTCAAGAAGGGTGACACCGTCATCGTTCTGAGCGGCAAGCACAAGGGCAAGACCGGCAAGGTGCTGCTCGCCCTCCCGCGTGACCAGAAGGTCGTCGTGGAAGGCGTGAATGTCGTCACCAAGAACGTCAAGCCCTCGGCCGGCAACCCCCAGGGCGGCCAGGAGCAGCGCGAACTCGCCCTGCACGCCAGCAAGGTGTCGATCGTCGACCCCGAGACCGGCAAGGCCACCCGCATCCGCAAGACCATTGTGGACGGCAAGAAAGTCCGCGTCGCTGTCGCCAGCGGCAAGAACATCGATTGACCCTCCGGGCCGACCTGACCGTCGGCCTGAGCGGCGCTCGCTGAAAAACTGCCAGACCGCTCGAAGGAACCCACCATGCAACAGCTCAAAGAGAAGTACAACGACACGGTGCGCCCCGCACTGATGCAGCAGTTCGGCTACTCCAGCGTGATGGCCGTGCCCCGTATCGAGAAGATCGTCGTGAACGAGGGCCTGGGCAGCGCCAAGGAAGACAGCAAGGCCATTGACAAGGCCTCGCGGGAGCTGGCCCTGATCACCCTGCAAAAGCCCATCGTCACCAAGGCGAAGAAGAGCATCAGCAACTTCAAGCTGCGCCAGGGCATGCCAGTCGGGATCAAGGTCACGCTGCGCGGCGAGCGCATGTACGTGTTCTTGGAAAAGCTGATCAACATCGGCCTGCCCCGCATCCGCGACTTCCGCGGCATCAACCCCAACGCCTTCGACGGCCGCGGGAACTACAACCTGGGCATCAAGGAACAGCTGATCTTCCCCGAGATCACCTACGACATGGTCGACAAGACGCGCGGCATGGACGTCACCATCGTCACCACCGCCAAGACCGATGAAGAAGCCCGCGCCCTGCTGCAAGCGATGGGCCTGCCCTTCCGCAAGCAGTAAGAGGAACTTATGGCGAATACTTCCAAAGTCGTAAAGGCCGCACGCGGACACAAGTTCGCTGTGCAGAACTACAACCGCTGCTCCCGCTGCGGCCGCGCCCGCGGCTACTACCGCTTCTTCGGCATGTGCCGCATCTGCATCCGCGAGATGGCGCACAAGGGCGAGCTGCCCGGCGTGAAGAAAGCCAGCTGGTAATCCCCACGTTCAGCACAAGCCCCCGGTGACGGGGGTTTTTTCGTTGCCGTGAGATGGAACCGATTCGGCGGTCACCCTTGGATGACCGTCTCCGCACAGCCGCTGCTTTCACCGCGTCTTCCGCGTCGTAAGAGCCAGCCGGGCGACGGAGGCCGCCGCGATTGCCCTCTGCCGCCTTCGTCTGCTACACTCCACTCTTGCCGCACCTGCGGCAGCGTTCGTGCAGTGCCCCCTGGATACGAACCGCACGGTTTCGCGTGGTGATCGTCCAGTGGTGGATTTCCGACCCAACAGAAGAAGTGGCGGGGTTGTCCGTCAGGCATTCGAGTGGGGAGACCCGTGACCGGCACCGCTGTGGCGCCGGGCACACCTGCCGGGGCAGTGGCCAGCGTGGCCACGTCCCTGAAGGAGACACATGCTGAGTGATCCCATCGCCGACATGCTCACGCGCATCCGCAACGCGACGCGCACGCATAAGGAGTCCGTGGACATCCCGGCCTCCCGCTTCAAGGAGGAGCTGGCCAAGCTGCTGGTGAAAGAAGGCTACGTGCAGGGTGTGGAGCGCACCCGGCCCGAGGGCCAGAAGTTCGACGTGCTGCGCGTGACGCTGAAGTACGGCGACAAGCGCGAACAGGTCATCAAGCACATCGAGCGCATCAGCCGTCCTGGCCGGCGCGCGTACGTGAGCGCCGACAGCCTGCCCCGCATCCAGCGCGGGCTGGGTCTGGCCGTGGTGTCCACGAGCAAGGGCCTGCTGCCGGACCGCGAGGCCCGCAAGCAGGGTGTGGGCGGCGAAGTCATCTGCGTCCTGTGGTAATCGGCGTCCGCTGAGTATTCGTTTCTAGACCTGACCGCGGGGCATGGCCCTTGCCTTAAGGACTCAAGGAGGACACCAGATGTCCCGAATTGGTAGACAGCCCATCGCCGTGCCGAGCGGCGTGACCACGACCGCCGAGGGTGGCGTGTTCACGGTCAAGGGCCCCAAGGGTGAACTGACCGTTCCCTACAACAGTGAACTGACCATCAAGAAAGACGGCGACAACATCGTCGTCGAGCGGCCCAGCGACCAGCAGCGCCACCGCGCCCTGCACGGCCTGACCCGCACGCTGGTCGCGAACGCCGTGCGCGGGGTGAGCGACGGCTACACCGTCAACTTGGAGCTGCGCGGCGTGGGCTTCCGTGCCCGCGTGAACGGCAAGAACCTCGAACTGACCATCGGCTACAGCCACCCGGTCGTGATCGAGCCGCCCGCCGGCGTGAGCTTCGCCGTGCCCGAACCCACCAAGATCGACGTGAGCGGCATCGACAAGCAGCTCGTCGGCCAGGTGGCCGCAAACGTCCGCAAGGTGCGCAAGCCCGACGCCTACCACGGCAAGGGTGTGCGCTTCGCTGGTGAGAAGATCGCCCTCAAGGCTGGTAAAGCCGGCGCCACGGGCGGGAAAGGGAAGAAATAATGGCGACCCAGACCATGATCCGCCGCAAGCTGCGCGCCCGCCGCAAAGTCCGCACTGCCGCCGGCGAGCGGCTGCGCCTGAGCGTGTACCGCTCCAGCAAGCACATCTACGCCCAGATCATCGACGACAGCAAGGGCGTGACCGTGGCCGCGGCCAACAGCGCCGCCGTCAAGACCGGGAACAAGACCGATACCGCTGCCGCCGTGGGCCGTGCCCTCGCCACAGTGGCGCTCGAGAAGGGCGTCAAGCAGGTGGTCTTTGACCGTGGCTCCTACCGGTACCACGGACGCGTGAAGGCGCTCGCAGACGCGGCGCGGGAGGGTGGCCTTGACTTTTAATCGTCGTAACGACCGCAACGCGGAGCGCGAGAGCAGCGAATTCGAAGAGAAGATGCTGTTCGTCAACCGCACCTCCAAGACCTACCAGGGCGGCCGCCGCTTCCGCTTCGCGGCCCTCGTGATCCTCGGCGACCGCAACGGCCGCGTGGGCATGGGTATCGGGAAGGCCAAGGAAGTGCCGGTGGCCATCGAGAAGGCCAAGAGCATCGCCCGCAAGAACATGATCAACGTGCCGGTCGAGAACGGCACGATTCCCCACGACATCGTGGGCGAGAACTCGACCAGCCGCGTGCTGCTCAAGCCCGCTGGCCCCGGTACCGGCGTGATCGCGGGCACCGTGCCCCGCTCGATCGCGGAACTGGCCGGGATCACCAACATGCTGTCCAAGGAACTCGGCAGCCGCAACAAGGTCAACGTGGCCTACGCCGTGTTCGACGGCCTGAAGAATCTCCGCACCGCGAAGCAGGTCCGCGCGCTGCGGGGCGAGACTGGAGGCGCGTAATGGCGACCCTGAAAATCACCCTCAAGCGTAGCGTGATCGGCCGGCCGGGCAACCAGGTCAGGACCGTCGAGGCGCTCGGCCTGAAGAAGATCGGTGACACCCGCGAGGTGAACGACACCCCCGCCCTGCGCGGCATGGTGAACACCGTCAAGCACCTGCTGGAGGTGCACGAATGAAACTGCACGAACTGCAGCCCGCTCCGGGCAGCCGCAAGAACCGCAAGCGCGTGGGCCGCGGCCCCGGCGGCACCGACAAGACCGCCGGCCGCGGGCACAAGGGCCAGAAGGCGCGCAGCGGCGCCGGCAAGGGCCAGTTCTTCGAGGGTGGCCGCAGCCGCCTGATCGCCCGCCTGCCCAAGCGCGGTTTCAACAACGTCGGCACCACGTACGAGATCGTCAAGCTCTCGCAGCTTGACGGCATCGAGGTTGAGGGCAACACCTTCGACCGGAACGTGCTGGAGATCGCGGGCCTGGTCCGCCGCAAGGACCGCCCCGTGAAGCTCCTCGCCAGCGGCGAGATCACGCGCGCCATCACCGTGCATGTGGACGCCGCGAGCGCGTCCGCGATCAAGGCCATTGAGGCTGCCGGCGGCACCGTCGTCCTGCCCGAACCCAAGACCGAAAGCGCCCAGAAGGCGGAGTAATGCTCCGCGCCTTCCGCGACGCCTTCCGGATTCCGGATCTTCAGCGGAAGATTCTCTTCACCCTGCTGCTTCTCGCCATCTACCGCCTGGGGAGCGCCATTCCCACCCCAGGCGTGAACAGCGCCGCCCTGAGTAACGCGAACTCGGGCGGCCTGTTTGGCTTGATCAGCATGATCTCGGGCGGGAATCTTTCGCAGTTCTCGATCTTCGCGCTGGGCGTGCTGCCGTACATCACGGCCAGCATCGTGATCCAGCTGCTGACCACGACCATTCCCGCGCTGGAGAAACTCAGTAAGGAAGGCGAGGAAGGCCGCAAGAAGATCAACCAGTACACCCGCTACGCCGCCGTGGCGCTGGGGGCGGTGCAGGCCACCTTCTTCGCCGCCTTCATCAACGCGAACCCGTCGTACGTGGCGGTCGGCTGGACGCCGGGGCTGTTCACCATCCTGGTGATGGTCCTCACGCAGGTCGCCGGCATCGCCTTCACCATGTGGATCGGTGAGCGCATCACGGAAGTCGGCGTGGGGAACGGCATCTCGCTGATCATCACGGCCGGCATCATCGCCCGGTACCCCTTCGAGTTCCAGAGCACCGCCGCGCTGGTGCGCTCGGCCCCCGAGGACAACTGGGTGATCCGGCTGCTGGCCTTCGGGGCCGTGATTCTGGTGACCATCGCCGGGATCGTGTACGTGTACCAGGCCGAGCGCCGGGTGCCCGTCACGTACGCGCGGGCGCGCGGCGGCGTGGCCGGTCAGGCGCGCGGCGCCACCCAGGCCACGTGGCTGCCCATCAAGGTCAACCAGGCGGGCGTGATTCCCGTGATCTTCGCGTCGGCCATGCTGATCGTGCCCAACCTGATCTCCAGCGCCACGACCACCCGCGCGCCGGCGGTCAGCGCGTGGATCCAGACCAACCTGGTGTTCGGGCAACCGCTGTACATCGCACTGGAGGCCGCGCTCATCTTCGGCTTCACGTACCTGTACAACTCGGTGCAGTTCGACCCCAAGCGCATCGCAGAGCAGCTGCGCGAGGCCGGGGGCTTCATTCCCGGCGTGCGTCCCGGCACGCCCACGGCGGAGTTCCTGGGCAGCATCAGCGGTCGCCTGAGCCTGTGGGGCGCGATCTTCCTGGTCGTGCTGACGGTCGTTCCGCAGGTCGTGCAGCGCGTGACGGGCATCACGACCTTCCAGTTCTCCGGCACGGGTCTGCTGATCATCGTCGGGGTCGCGCTGGAGACCCTGAAGCAGCTCGAGGCCCAGCTGACGGTGCGCCGCTACGACGGCTTCATCAGCAAGGGCCGCATCCGGGGCCGGCTGAACAACTGACGCCGCGCCGCTCCACACCGCTCCCGTCTCCCGGGGGCGGTTTTTCATCCCCGGACGGTCTGGATGGCCGCTCGCCACAGCACAGGGCTGGGCAGGGGTCAGGACTCCAACCCGCCGGGCTCTATGCTGGATGTCCAACGGAGGGAACAGTGACGCAAGCCAAGAACAAGGTCGTGGTGTTTCTCGGGCCGCCCGGGGCGGGCAAGGGCACGCAGGCGGAACGTCTGGCGGCCGAACAGGGCCTGACGAAGATCAGCACCGGCGACATCCTGCGCGACCATGTGAAGCGCGGCACCGAGCTGGGCCAGCAGGTCCGGCCGATCCTGGACGCCGGGAAGCTGGTGCCGGACGACATCCTGATCGCCCTGATCCGCGACAAGCTGGCAAGCATGGACGACGTGCGCGTGATCTTCGACGGCTTTCCGCGCACGCTGCCGCAGGCCGAGGGCCTGGACATGCTGCTGGAGGAACTGGGCGCGCCCGTCAACGCCGTGCCGCTGCTGGAGGTGCCGGACGAGGTGCTGATCGCGCGCATCGTGGAGCGGGGGAGGCAGGCGGCGGCGCGCGGCGAGGCGGTGCGCAGCGACGACACCGATGAGGTCGCCCGTCACCGCCAGAGCGTGTACCGCGAGCAGACCCAGCCCTTGATCGATTACTACGCCGCGCGCGGGCACCTGTACCGCGTGGACGGCGTGGGCGGTATGGACGAGGTGTACAGCCGCATCACGGACGGCATGAAGTAAGCCGGGCGCAGAGGGTGGAGGGCAGAGGGCGTGACGCTTTCTGCCCTCTGCCTTTGGCCCTCTCCCCTGACCCGGCCCGTGTAGCCTGGGGTTGCCAACCCAGTGTGAATCCGTTACATTACGCCTGTAGCGTAATTTATGCAGAGGATTTATAGATGACCCTGACGCCCGACGCCATCCTCGCCCTCGCCCCGGATTCGGGGAGCGCCGCCAATGCCCGCAAGCTCGCGTCTCCCGCCAAGTGGCAGCACCTGAATGCCCCGGCCGGCAGTCTGTGGGGCGAATGCCAGGGCAGCGGCAAAGACCCCTACCTGACCGGCGTGGACCTCAGCGGCCCGGTGGGCAAGTGCTCGTGCCCCAGCCGCAAGTTCCCGTGCAAGCACGCGCTGGCGCTGCTGCTGCTCTACGCCACCCACCCCGGCGATTTCGGCCCGGCCGCCCCGCCCGAGAGCCTGCAGACGTGGCTGGATGGCCGGGCGCAGAGAGCGGAGGGCGACAAGCAGAGGGCCGAAGCTCCGCCGGCCGCCGACGATGCGAAGGCCGCCGACCCGGCCGGGCAGGCCAGGCGGCGGGCCGCGCGCGAGAAGAAGGTCAGCGGGGGCCTGGACAGCCTCCAGACCTTCCTGAAGGACCTGATCCGCGACGGGCTGGCGCAGGCACCCTCGCGCCCATACACCGATTGGGACACGCGGGCCGCCCGGCTGGTGGACGCCCAGGCGCCCGGCGCGGCCCGGCTGGTGCGCCAGCTTCCCGGCCACCTGCACGACCCCACGGAGCTGCTCTCACACGTCGCCCGCGCGTACCTGCTCACCGAGGCGTGGCCGCGCCGCGAGACCCTGAGCGCCGCCGAGCACGCCGACCTGCGCGCCGCGCTGGGCTTCCCGCTGGACAACGCCGCGCTGCTGGAGGGCGGCGGCCTGCGCGCCACGTGGCACGTCATGGGCCAGGGTGTGACCGACGAGGACACGGTCCGCACCCGGCGCACGTGGCTGGTCAGCGGCGAGCACACCGCCCTGCTGCTGGACTTCTCCGCCGGCGGCCGCCCCTTTCCGCCCGCCCTGCCGCCGGGAGTGGCGGTGCAGGCCGAGGTGTGCTTCGCGCCCGGGTCGGTAGCGCAGCGCGCCCTGCTGCGCGGCGAGGCCACGAACGCCGGCCCCGCGTCCGTGCCCGGGGGCGTCCCGCTGGACACACTGCTCGACCGGCACGGCGCGGCCCTCGCTCTGAACCCGTGGCTGGACCGCACCGCCCACGTGACCGGCCCCGTGTACCTGAGTCCCGGCGAGCCGTGGCACGCGCAGGACGACACGGGCTGCCTCCCGCTGGCTGGGGCCGAGCGCAGCCTCTACACCCTGCTCGCGCTGGGCGGCGGGGAGCCCCTCACGCTGTACGCCGAGTGGGACGGCGCGGCCCTCACGCCGCTGAGCGTGGTGCACGGCGGCGCCCTGCTCCCGCTGCGTCAGGCGGAGGGCGCGTGAGCGATCACGACGGGCTCCTCGCCGTGGCCCTGGTGGGCACGGCCCGCGCCCCGCTGCCGCCCGCCGGCACGGACGCGCTCGGACAGGCCGCCGCGCTCCTCACCCGCCCGGATGCGGAGGGCACGCTCCTTGCCCGCGCGGCGCTGTACGCCCTGGCGCACGCGGCCGGCCGCACGCCCGATTCCAATGGGGCGGTGCCCCCGGCCCCCGCGCTCCCCGAGACCCGGCCCGAGGTGCCGGAACGCGCGGCCCGGCACCTGCCGCTGGTGCTGGGCACGCCCCTGCTGCGCGAGTGGCTGGTTCTGTGCGCGCAGGCCGGGTGGCGGGTGCCGGCCGGGCGGCTGCCGGAACTGCTGGACGCCGCCCGGCAGGACAGTTACCTGCGCGCGCTCCTGGTCCCGGTGCTGGGCGAACGCGGCGCGTGGCTCGCGGAATTCAACTCCGAGTGGCGCTTTGCTCCGCCCGCCCACGGCGAGGACGCGTGGGCGGACGCGACCGAGGCGGGCCGCGAGGCCCTGTGGCGCGGCGTGCGCGTCCGCGACCGGCAGGCCGCCCGCGACCTCCTGGCCACGCACCTGGGCACGGAACGCGCCGGCAGCCGCAAACGCCTGCTGGGCGCGCTGCTCGACACCCTGGGGGCGGACGACCACATCCTCGAACCGCTTCTGGACGGCCTGACTACCGACCGCAGCGAGGACGTCCGCACGCTGGCCCGCAGCGCCCTGCACCGCCTGCCGGGGAGCGCGCAGAACGCCCGTCACGCCACGCGGCTGCGCGCGCTGGTGCAACTCGGGAAGCCCGGTCTGCTCGGCCGGTTGACCGGGCAGACGCCCAGCACCCTCACCGCGCCCACCGGCCCCGACGAGCACGCCGCCCGCGACGGCCTCCCAGATCCGACGGGCAAGGACCGGCTGAGCGCTGCCGCGCTCCTCGCGCATCTGCTGGAGCACACGCACCCCGACGCGGTGCTGGCCGCGCTGAACGTTCCGCCCGCCACGCTGGTGCAGATCGCCCGGCAGCACGAGCAGCTGTCCGCGCTGGCCGACGGCGCTGTCGCCACCGGGCACGCGGCCCTCGCCGCCGCGCTGCTGCACGACCTGCCCACCCGCCCGGACCTGCTACACCTCGGCCCACCCGAGACCCTCGCCGCCGCCCAGCGGCAGGCCCTGCGCGCCCGCGACCCGGAACGGCTCCTCGACCTGCTCGGCCCGCAGCCCGGCCCGTGGCCCCCCGATCTCGGCACGGCCCTGCTGGACGCCATCCGCGACACCGTACAGGACGCACACTACGACTACGGCTGGGGCTACCGCTGGGTGCAGCTGCGCGACCTCGCCGCCCTGCGCGCCCACCCGGACACGCCGCCCCCCGCGCCGCTCCCGCAGACCGCCACCGACTACGCCCACCGCACCATGACCGGCCTGCTCGGCACCCTGACCCTGAGACGGCAGATGCAGCAGGACTTCAAAGGAGCCCATCCATGACCACCACGGAATCCACGGTTCTCCGGCAGCACGCCGAACAGGCCTACGCGCACGAGCTGTCCGCCCTGGCCGCCCATGACGACCGGCCCCGCCCGCCGCGCTGGAACCTGTCGCCGCACGCGGTGCTGACGTACCTGATGGGCGGAAAATTGAAGGACGGCACCGAGATCACCCCGAAGTACGTGGGCGAGCGCCGCCTGATGGAAATTGCGGTCGCCACCCTCGCCACGGACCGTGCCCTGCTGCTGATCGGCGTGCCCGGCACCGCCAAAAGCTGGGTGAGCGAGCACCTGTCCGCCGCGATCTCCGGCACCAGCACGCTGCTCGTGCAGGGCACGGCCGGCACCAGCGAGGAGAGCGTGCGCTACGGCTGGAACTATGCCCGGCTGCTCGCGGAAGGCCCCAGCGAGGCCGCCGTGGTCGAGAGTCCCATCGTGCGCGCCATGCGGGACGGCAAGATCGCCCGCCTGGAAGAACTCACGCGCGTGCAGAGCGACGTGCAGGACACCCTGATCACCATCCTGTCCGAGAAGACGCTGCCCATCCCCGAACTCAATACTGAGGTGCAGGCCGTCCAGGGTTTCAACCTGATCGCCACTGCCAACAACCGCGACAAGGGTGTGAACGACCTCTCCAGCGCCCTCAAACGCCGCTTCAACACGGTGGTGTTGCCCGTGCCCGACCGCCTGGACGACGAGGTGCGGATCGTCACCAGCCGTGTGGCGCAGCTCGCCACGAACCTCCACATCCCCGCCCCGCCCCCCGCGCTGGAGGAGGTGCGGCGCATCGTGACTGTGTTCCGCGAACTGCGCGCCGGGGTGACCGAGGACGGCAAGACGAAACTCAAGAGCCCCAGCGGCAGCCTGAGCACTGCCGAAGCGATCTCGGTCGTGAACCACGGCTTAAGCCTCGCCGCGCACTTCGGTACCGGGCATCTGACCGCCCACGACGTCGCTGCCAGCGTGGTCGGCGCCGTGGTGAAAGACCCCGTGCAGGACAGCGTGATCTGGCGCGAGTACCTGGAAACCGTGGCGAAGAAGCGTGACGACTGGAAGGACTTCTACCGGGCATGCCGGGCGGTGAGCTGATTCGTGGAGTCGATCCTCTCCCACCAGCATCCCCGCACATGGAAGGGGCAAGCCCTTCTGGAAGCCGTGCAGGCAGGAGAGTCCTGGCCAGAACACGTCAATCTGAATGGCTGTGACCTGACTGAGTGGCCCGAATCGCTGCGCCGTGCCACCGCCATCCAGTCGTTGAGCGTGTACGGCAATCAGCTGACCGCTCTTCCCGAGTACCTGTGGTCGTTCACCACCCTTCACACGTTGAATGTGTCCGGAAATCAATTGACCGGGATTCCCACACAACTCGGGCAGCTCGGGGCGCTGCAAATGCTTGATCTGGGGCACAACTGCCTGGACGTCCTGCCCGACTGCTTCGCGGAACTGGTCAGTCTGCGGGTTCTGTACGTCAGCAACAACCGCCTGACCGCGCTGCCCAGCTCGTTGCGCACGCTGGGTCAGCTGTCGTACTTGAACGTGACCGACAATCACTTGACCGCTCTGCCCGACTGGCTGGGTGAACTCTGCGGCCTGACCGAGTTGCGCGCCTACAGGAACAGGCTGAGCGCCCTTCCTGACGGCCTAGGCGAACTGCGAAAGCTCCGCGAACTGCATGTCATGAACAACGCCCTCGAATGCCTGCCGGACAGTCTGGGGCAGTGCGAGCAACTGCGGGAAATCAACGCCCAGAACAACCGGTTGAACACCTTGCCAGAGGGCATCGGGCAACTGTCCGAACTGGCCGTGCTGGATCTGCGCTTTAACAACCTCGGCGCGCTTCCCGACCCCCTGCGTCAACTGGGCAAGTTGCGCTTCCTCGATCTGCGGGCCAACCGGCTGACGGCTATTCCCGACTGGCTTCCCACACTGCCCGCACTGGAGAAACTGGATCTGCGCTGGAACCAGTTGGAACGCGTGCCGGCCACCGTCAAGGACTTTCAGGCCCGGGGCGGGGTGATCTACCTCTGACTCCATCCATCTCTATTTTTCCCATCCGTCACCACGGCCCCGGCTCGGCCCGGTCGCTGGAGCACGCGCTGAATCAGCTGCAACCGGACGTGGTGCTCGTCGAAGGCCCGTCCGATGCCGATGCAGTTCTGCCGTTCCTGGCGCAGAAGGACATGAAGCCGCCCGTGGCCCTGCTGGGCTACGTGAACGACGAACCGTCCCGCGCGGTGTTCTGGCCGTTCGCGGCGTTCAGTCCGGAGTTCGTGGCGTTCCGCTGGGCAGCGGGGGCGGGCGTCCCCGCGCGGTTCATGGATCTCCCGGCCTCCGCGACGCTGGCGGGTGAACGCGGGGACGACGACCTGGACGAACTGCACAGCGATCCGCTGCGGGTGCTGGCGGAGGCCGCCGGGTACGCGGATTTCGAGCGCTGGTGGGAGACGCTGGTGGAGGCGCGCGGCGACGATTTCGACGTGTTCGAGGCCGTACTGGAGGCCATGCGCGCGGTGCGGGCCGAGACTCCGCCGCCGACCGGTCGGGAAGCGCAGCGCGAGGCGTGCATGCGTCAGGCGATCCGCGCGGCGCTGAAGGACGGTGCCGCACGGGTGGCGGTGGTCTGCGGGGCGTGGCACGCGCCGGCGCTGGATGTCGAGGCGTTCCGGGCGAAGGACGACGCGGCGCTCCTGAAGGGCCTGCCCAGGGCGAAGGTCACGCTGACGTGGGTGCCGTGGACCCACGGGCGCCTGAGCGTGGGCTCCGGGTACGGCGCGGGTGTGCGCTCGCCGGGCTACTACCATCACCTGTTCACGACGCGGCGGGACGTGACGGAGCGCTGGTTCGCGCGGGTGGCGCGGCTGCTGCGCGCCGAGCGGCTGGACGCGAGCAGCGCGAGCGTGATCGAGGCGACGCGGCTGGCGAACACGCTGGCAGCGCTGCGCGGGCGTGCCCTGCCGGGCCTGGACGAGCTGAACGAGGCGGCCCTGAGCGTGTTCGGCTGGGACAGCGATCTGCCCCTGCGCCTGATCGAGCGTCAGCTGGTGGTGGGGGAGGCGCTGGGCAGTGTGCCGGAGGACGTGCCGACTGTGCCGCTGGCGCAGGATCTGGCAAAGACGCAGAAGACCCTGCGCCTGAAGGTGCAGCCCGAGCAGATCGACCTCACGCTCGACCTGCGCACCGACACCGACCTGGCGCGCAGCGTGCTGTTCCACCGGCTGAACGTCCTGGGCGTGCCGTGGGCGCAGGAGCGGCACGCGGGCGGGCGCGGCACCTTCAAGGAGGCGTGGGCGCTTGCATGGAAACCTGAGTTCAGCGTGCGGCTGGTCGAGGCGAGCCGCGCCGGCCAGACGGTCGAGGGCGCCGCGACCGCGACGGCTGTCGAGGCCGTGCGCGGGGCCAGTACCCTCGCGGCCCTGACCACGCTGCTGGAAGCCGTGCGCTACGCCGACCTGGGCGGGGCGCTGCCGGTGGCGCTGGCCGAGCTGGACGTGCGGGCGGCGGGGCAGGCGGACGTGAGCGATCTGCTGGAGGCCCTGCCGCCGCTGGCCCGGCTGGCGCGCTACGGCGATGTCCGGGGCAGAGGCGGCGCCGCGAACGCGCAGGCGGGGGCAACCTTCCGCACGCTGCTCACGCGGGCAGGCGTGGGCCTGCCGCTGGCCGGGGTGGGCCTCGCGGACGACGCGGCGGACGTGCTGCGCGGGCACGTCAGCGGTGCGGACGCGGCCGTGCGCCTGCTGGACGACCCCGGTGCGCTGGAGGGCTGGCACGCCGCCCTGGGTCGCCTTGCGGACCGGGACGACGCGCATCCTCTCCTGACCGGAGACGCGGTGCGCCGGCTGCGGGACGCGGGACGACTGGACGGCGCGGAGGTCGAGCGCCGCCTCGCGCGGGCGCTGAGCGGTGGGGCGCCGCTGGAGGTCACGGCGTGGCTGGACGGCTTCCTGGGCCAGAGCGGAGCGCTGCTCACGCACGACGCGGCCCTGCTGGGGCTGCTGGACGGCTGGCTGACCGGCCTGGAACCCGCCGCCTTCCAGGAAACGTTGCCCCTGCTGCGGCGGGTGTTCTCGCGCTTCGAGAATCCCGAGCGGCGGCTGATCGGAGAGGCCCTGCGCGGCGGGGGTGCGGGCGCGCGGGCAGAGCGGCGCGGGCTGGACGACGCCCGGGGTCTGCGGGCCGTGCCGGTCGTGCTGCGGCTGCTGGGCGCGGCCGGCTGAACGGGGCGGCGCCCGAACAGGTGTGAGCGTGGTTGGCTCGGCCGTGGGGGGTACTCTGGGAGAAGGCCCCCGCTGACCTGACTCCCCCGGCCCCGATGAACGACTCCATCCTGACGCCCCCTCCTGCACGACCGGCCGGGACCGTTCCGGAGCGGGGTGAGCCGCGACGTGGCGCGCTGACCGTGTGGGTCATCCTGGCGGCGGGCACAACCGGTCACGTGGTGGTGCTGCTCCAGGGCCTGCAGCTGCCCGGATACTTCCAGCCGGCCGACTGGGTGCTGGGCGGCGCGGTGCTGGCGGTCATGCTGGGGCTGGCCGCAGCGCACGCGCTCGGCTGGGGCCGGCGCCCGGTGATCTCGTGGCTGCTGGTGGCGAACATCGCATACCTGCTCGCGCGGCTGGGGGTGGGGCTGTACGTGGTGGGCACCAGCGAGCGCGTCCTGATCGATCTGGCGAGCCTGATGGGCTGGGTGCTGACCATGCCGATGATCGAGGCGAGCATGCGTACCTCCGCGCTGGCCCGCCGCATGAGCACCGGCCTGCCCCCTGCGCTGCTGCTGATGGCGGCGGTGTTTGCGTTCACGCCGGGCGGCGCCGCGGCCCGCCCGGAGGTGTGGTTCGGGCTGGGTCAACTGTTCCTGATCAGCCTGAGCGTGGTGCTGGTCGCGCAGATGGTGAACACCCTGCGCGCCGCGCTGCACCGCAGCCGTCAGGACAACCAGACCCTCACCCGCAGGGCCTCCGTGGACGCCCTGACCGGCCTGCACAACCGCTTCTACCTGGACGAGCACCTGCGTGAGCGCGTGGACGCGGCCCAGCCGTTCAGCGTGCTGTTCCTGGATCTGGACGGCTTCAAGGCCATCAACGACACGCTGGGGCACGCCACCGGCGACGAGGTGCTGCGCCTGATCGCGGCACGGCTGTCGGCGCTGGCCCCGGCGGGCAGCGGCGTGGCGCGGGTCAGCGGGGACGAGTTCGTGCTGACGGTGCCCGGCGAGGACACGCTGGACGTCTCGGGGCTGGCGCAGCAGGTGGTGGACGACCTGTCGGCGGCCTTCGAGGTGCAGGGGCAGGCGCTGCGGCTGAGCGTCAGCGTGGGCGTGGCCCGCTTCCCGCACGACGCCGCCGAGGGCCGCGACCTGCTGCTGCGCGCCGACCGGGCGATGTACGCGGTCAAACGCAGCGGCAAGAACGGCTTCCGGCTGTACAGCGGGCACCTGCTGGACCAGGACGAGCGGCGGCAGGTGCTGGAGCGCGACCTGCGGCACGCGCTGGAACGCGGGGAGCTGTTTCTGGAGTTCCAGCCGATCTGCACCGTGCCGGACGGCCGCCCGGTGTGCCTGGAGGCGCTGGTGCGCTGGCGTCACCCGGAGTTCGGGCTGGTGCGGCCCGACGTGTTCATCCCGATCGCGGAGGAATGCGGCCTGATCACGTCGCTGGGCGAGTGGGTGCTGGAGGACGCGCTGCGGGCGGCCGGCCGCTGGCGTGCGGCGGGCTTCGGCGAGGTGCGGCTGGCCGTGAACGTCTCGCCCCTGCAACTGATGCAGCCGCACTTCGCGGAGATGGTGGGCCGTGAGCTGGGCCGGTCGGGCGTCCCGGCCGCCGCGCTGGAACTGGAGGTCACCGAGGGCATCGACCTGCGCGGGCGCCTGCAGGTGTCGCACAGCGTGGACGGCGTGCGCGCGCTGGGGGTGGGGCTGTCGCTGGACGATTTCGGGACGGGTTTCGCGTCGCTGTCGCGCCTGAACGACCTGCCGGTGGGCGTCGTGAAGATCGACCGGGTGTTCGTGATGGACCTGACGGGCGACGTGGAGCGCACCCGGCGCCGCTACGTCCGCACCCTGATCGCCGCGATGGTGGCGGTGGCCGGCACGCTGGGCCTGGACCTCGTGGCCGAGGGCGTGGAGACGCCGGAGCAGGCGCGCGAGCTGATCGCCCTGGGCTGCACGCGGGCGCAGGGGTTCCTGTACGCGCCGCCGCTGCCGGAAGCCGAGCTGCTGACGGCCCTGACGCGCATGACCCAGAGCAATCCCGTATGATTACGTTCATGACAGAACGACCCGCGTTCGCCTTCGCCGGAGCCCGTCCGTGAGCGCCACCGAAGCCGAACGCCTGCGCCGCTGGCGCCTGGTGCTCGGCGGTGGCGACGCCGACGGCCTGTGCGGCGGCCCCGGCGAAGGCGGCCAGATCGGCCTGACCATCGAGGATCGCCGCATGGACGACGCCCTGAGCGGCCTGTACGACGCCCAGAGCGGCAGCCGCCGGGGCGGCCTGGGCGCCAGCGCTCCCAAGGTCGCCCGCTGGCTCGCGGACCTGCGCGAGTTCTTCCCGCAGGGCGTGGTGCGCGTCATGCAGCAGGACGCCATCGAACGCCTGAACCTCCAGCAGCTGCTGTTTGAACCCGAGATGCTGGAGGGAATGGAGCCGGACGTGAACCTGGTGGGCACGCTGCTGTCCCTCAAGAGCGTGATGCCCGACAAGGCCAAGGACGCCGCCCGCGCGGTCGTGCGCCGCGTGGTGGACGACCTGACGCGCCGCCTGGAAGAACCCACCCGCGCCGCCGTGACCGGCAGCCTGAACCGCGCCCAGCGCAATTTCCGGCCCCGCCCGGCCGAGATCGACTGGAACCGCACCATCCGCGCGAACCTGAAGACCTACCAGCCCGACCGGAACACCATCATTCCCGAGCGCCTGATCGGCATGGGCCGCAGGCGCCGCAGCCTGCGCGACATCGTGCTGTGCCTCGACCAGTCTGGCAGCATGGCGAGCAGCGTCGTGTACGCCGGCATTTTCGGCGCGGTGCTCGCGTCCCTGCCGGCCGTCAGCACCCGGGTCGTGGTGTTCGACACCGAAGTCGTGGACCTCTCGGAGCACCTCGACGACCCTGTGGACGTGCTGTACGGCATCCAGCTCGGCGGCGGCACCGACATCAACCGGGCGCTGGCGTACTGCCAGGGTGTGATCCCGCGGCCCGAGCAGACCATCTTCGTGCTGATCAGCGACCTGTACGAGGGGGGCAACGAGCGCGAGATGCTGGCCCGCGCCCGGACCCTGAAGGACAGCGGCGTGAACGTGATCGCCCTGCTGGCCCTCTCGGACGACGGCGCGCCCAGCTACGACCACGGCGTCGCCCGCGCGTTTGCCGGCATGGGCATTCCGGCCTTCGCGTGCACGCCCGACCACTTCCCCGGCCTGATGGCCGCTGCCATCCGCGGTGACGACGTGAGCACGTGGGCGGGCGAACAGGGGCTGGTCCTGCGCGGCGGCGCAGCGGGATAGGTCAGTCGGCCGCCGTCCCCAGCCGCCCCCGTGCACTCTCCCGCCGGCCGGTCGCCGCGACCAGGGTGCCCGCGCGGCCCAGGCCGAAGGGCGGCATGTCCACGTACACGGTCTCGTACGCGCCGGCCTCGACCACGTAGGTCTCGTGCCAGATGCCAACCGCGCCGGGGTGGCGGCGCAGGCCCTGGTTGAAGGCCCGCCACGCGGGCAGGTGCACGTGGTCGCGGGCCTGTGCGTAGGCCTGCAGGTGCTCAGCGCTGCGCCAGTACTGCACCAGGGTGGTGCCGTGGAACTGGCCGCCCAGCAGCCCGAGTTCCGGATGGGTTGCCAGTTCGCGCAGCATGCGCGGCATGGCGCGGAAAACCGGCAGCCACGCCGGCACGTTCCAGGGCTGGTTCACGCGGGCGCCGATCAGGAACACGGCGAAGGACCCCTCGATCTCGGCGGTGACGCGGGTGGAACTGGACATCTTGAGCCTCCCGAACATCCAGTTTGAATGGTCTACTCTGGACGGTCTGATCTGACTGTACACTGCGGACGTGAGTGATGCAACGCTCGGTCCGTCGTCGTACATCGTGCTGGGGCTGCTGGCCGGGTGCGGCGGCGGCACCTCTTACGACCTCAAACGCTGGGCAGACACGTCCGTGGGGTACTTCTGGACCTTCCCCCGCTCGCAGCTGTACGCCGAGCCGCAGCGCCTGACCGACCTGGGGCTGCTCAGCGCCGAGCAGGAAGAGGGGGGACGGCGCCGGCGGCTGTATACCGTCACGCCGGCCGGCCTTGCGGCGCTGCAGGCGTGGCTGTCGACGCCGGCCGGGCAGCCGGAACTCCGTGACGAGGGCCTGCTGAAACTCTTCTTCAGTGACCACGCGGCCCCGGAGACGGTGGCCCGCCTGGCCGGGGGGCAACTGGCCCTGCACCGGCAGCGGCTGGCCGAGTACGAGGCCATCCACACCGCCGAGCACGCGCCTGGAATGAACGGCCGCCGCCCGCTCGACATGGGACTGCTCTATGAGCGGGCGGCGGTGGCCTTCTGGAGCGAGGTGCAGACCAGCAGCGGGGCGCCGGTGTCCGGAGAATCCGGACAAGGCCGGTAGCTTAGGGCCGACCGCGCACCCGGTTTGACCACCCGCTTCGGGGCGTGATACCTTTACGTTTGGCTTGTATCAAGCCTGGAGGTTGCGTGGCAAGACGAAAGATGCCGGAACAGCGGGAAAAACGCGTCAAGAAGGAAGATGACACCGTGCGGGCGGAAGGAGTCGTGGAGGAGGCGTTGCCCAACACCACGTTCCGCGTGAAGCTCGACACGGGGCACGACATCCTGGCGTACATCAGCGGCAAGATGCGTATTCACTACATCCGCATCCTGCCCGGGGACCGTGTGGTTCTGGAAATCAGCCCCTACGACACCACGCGTGGGCGCATCGTCTACCGCAAGTAACCGACGGGCACGGGTACCCAACAGATTCCCCACCCGGCTGAGGTGGGCGGGGGGTCGAGCGCTGCCAGACGCACCACGATCGGTGCGGCGGCGCGAGGAGGAAGAATGAAAGTTCGGAGCAGTGTCAAGAAGATGTGCGACAACTGCAAGGTGATCCGCCGCCACGGGCGCGTGCTGGTCATCTGCACCAACGTCAAGCACAAGCAGAGGCAGGGCTGATGGCGCGCATCGCTGGCGTGGACCTTCCCCGCGAGAAGCGCGTCGAGATCGCGCTGACCTACATCTACGGCATCGGCCTGACCCGCAGCAAGGAGGTGCTGGCGCGCACCGGGATCAACCCCGACACCCGCACCAAGAACCTCACCGAAGCGGAACAGGGCACCCTGCGTGACGCCATCGAGAAGACCTACAAGGTCGAAGGTGACCTGCGCAGCGAAGTCGGCCAGAACATCAAGCGCCTGATGGACATCGGCGCGTACCGCGGCCTGCGTCACCGCCGCGGCCTGCCCGTGCGCGGCCAGCGCACCAAGACGAACGCCCGCACCCGCAAGGGACCGCGCAAGACCGTCGCCGGCAAGAAGAAAGCGACGAGGAAGTAAGCCATGGCGAAATCCACCAAGGGCAAGACTCCGCGCCGCGCCCGGCGCAACATCAGCGCCGGCCGTGCCTACGTGCACGCCAGCTACAACAACACCATCGTCACCATCACGGACCTCGACGGTAACAGCGTCGCGTGGTCGTCCGGCGGCACCATCGGCTACAAGGGCAGCAAGAAGGGCACGCCCTACGCTGCCCAGCTCGCCGCCGCCGACGCCGTGAAAAAGGCCCAGCAGACCTTCGGGATGGTCGCGGTGGACGTCGTGGTGCGCGGCAGCGGCTCCGGCCGTGAGCAGGCCATCCGCGCCATCCAGGCGTCCGGCATCGAAGTGAAGTCCATCATGGACGACACCCCCGTGCCGCACAACGGCTGCCGCCCGAAGAAGAAGTTCCGCGCCTAAGCGCACGCGCGCGCCCACCTGCCCCGTCTCCACTGTGCCCTGGGCCGACGCTCAGGGACGTGAGCCCCACCACAGGCGAACGGAGACGGGCCCCAGAGGGCCGCAGACCCGGCGAGCCGGCCACCGCGCCTGTCCGCCGACAGAGGAGAATTTGAATGGGTCGTTTCCGTGGTTCCATCACCAAACAGAGTCGCCGCGAGGGCATCAACCTCGCTGAAACCGAGAAAGTCCAGAAGTACCTGGACAAGCGCCCCTATGCGCCCGGCCAGCACGGCCAGCGCCGCGGCCGCGGTCGTCCCAGCGACTACAGCGTCCGTCTGCGCGAGAAGCAGAAACTCGCCCGCCTGTACGGCATGGGCGAGAAGCAGTTCCGCAACCTCTTCGAGGAAGCGGCGAACGTTCCCGGCGTGACCGGCACGGTGTTCCTGCAGCTGCTCGAACGCCGCCTCGACAACGTCGTGTTCCGCATGGGCTTTGCCAGCACCCGCCGCCAGGCCCGGCAGTTCGTCGGTCACGGCCACATCCTCGTGAACGGCAAGAAGGTGGACATCCCCTCCTACCGCGTCAAGATCGGCGACGAGCTGACCGTGGCCGAGGGCAGCCGCAGCATGGGCTTTATCCAGGAGAACATGGAAGCGCAGAAGCGCCGCCGCGTGGCTCCCTGGGTGGAACTGAACCCCGACAACTTCACGGGCACCTTCTCCCGCCTCCCGGCGCGCGAAGATCTGGCGCTGCCGATCAACGAGAACTTCATCATCGAGTACTACTCGCGCTAATCAGGAGGCCCCAGTGGATCAAAAGCGCCCTCAACTCAAAGCCCGCGTGGACGGCGATTACGGCGAGTTCGTGCTGGAACCGCTCACGCGCGGTTACGGCGTCACCATCGGGAACCCCATCCGGCGCATCCTGATGTCCTCGATCCCCGGCACGGCGGTCACCAGCGTGTACGTCGAGGACGTGCTGCACGAGTTCTCCACCATCCCCGGCGTGAAGGAAGACGTCATCCAGCTCATCTTGAACCTCAAGGAGCTGGTCGTGAAGTTCCACGCGCCCGGTCCCAAGACCCTGACGCTGCGCGCCCAGGGTGAAGGTGTGGTGCGCGCCAGCGCCTTCGAGGTGCCGTCCGACGCCGAGATCATCAACCCCGATCTCGTCATCGCGACGCTCGCCGAGGACGGCAAGCTGGTCATGGAAGTCCGCGTCGAGGAAGGCGAGGGCTACGTGCCGGCCGACAAGCACGCCACGAAGGACCGCATCAACTCGATTCCGGTCGATGCCGTCTTCTCGCCGGTGCGCCGCGTGGCCTACCACGTGGAAAACACCCGCGTGGGCCAGCAGACGGACCTGGATCGCCTGATCCTGCGCGTGTGGACCGACGGCAGCGCCAGCCCCCAGGACGCCCTGGACAAGGCCGTGGAGATCCTGCGCGACGAGCTGACCGTGTTCGGCAACGTCGAGACGCTCCCGGCGCTCGCGCCCGAGTACCAGCCGCCGGTGTACACGCCCGCGCCCGCCCCGCAGGCGAACGTGTACGACCTGCCCCCCACGCCCACGTCGCTGAACCTGAACCCCGGCGATTACCCCGCCGAGCTGGACAGCCCCCGCGTGACGCTCGAAGGCCTGGGCCTCACGACCCGGGTGCTGCACTCGCTGAAGGAAGAGGGCATCGACTCGGTGGACGCCCTGTGCGCCCTGAGCGACCGCGACCTGAAGAAGGTGCCCGGCATCGGCGAGCGCAGCCTCGACGAGATCAAGCAGCAACTCGCCCAGTTCGGCCTGGCCCTCAGGGACTGACGGACGGTGGCGTCAGCCACCCGAGCGGAGCGAGGACCCGAAGCAGGTTACGTTCGGGAGTGGAGTGGATGACGGCGCAGTTCCGGCAGCCACGCAACGGACGAACGTGACCGCCCCGCAGACCCAGTCGGTCTGACTTCCAAGGAGATTCACCATGCGCCACGGTAAAGCCGGACGCAAGCTCAACCGCAACAGCAGCGCCCGCACCGCCCTGGCCCGTGCCCAGGCGACCGCGCTGCTGCGCGAGGGCCGCATCCAGACGACCCTCACGAAGGCCAAGGAGCTGCGCCCCTACGTCGAGAAGCTGATCACCACCGCCAAGGGCGGCGATCTGCACGCCCGCCGCCTGATCGCCCAGGACATCAACGACAAGGACGTCGTTCGTAAGGTCATGGACGAGGTGGCCCCCAAGTACCAGGAGCGCCAGGGCGGCTACACCCGCATCCTGCGCATCGGCACCCGTCGCGGCGACGGCGTGACCATGGCCCTGATCGAACTGGTGTAACCCCCGAACAGAAAGGCCCCCGCACGAGCGGGGGTTTTTTTGTGGCCGGAGGGACCACCGGACGGGGCTGGAGCGCGGCCGCGCCTGCTACCCTGCCGTATGACCCCGACCCTCGTGATCGTGCCCGGCCTGGGCGACAGCAGCCCGCAACACTGGCAGAGCCTGTGGGAGCAGAAGTTCGGCGCGGCGCGCGTGCGGCAGGACGATCCGGATACCCCCACCCCGTCCGCGTGGGCCGACCGCCTGCACGAGGTGATCGAGGCCACGCCGGGCGACGTGGTGCTGGTCGGCCATTCGAGCGGCGTGCTGACCATCGTGCACTGGGCGGCGCGGACCGGCGGGCACGAGCGCGTCAAGGGCGCCGTGCTGGTCGGCCCGTCAGATGCGGAGGACGCCGAGGTGCAGGCGCAGTACCCCAGGATCGCTGCGCTGGCGCCGGTGCCGCGCTCACCGCTGCCCTTTCCGGCGCTGGTGATTGCCAGCGAGACCGATCCCTTCGTGTCTTTCGAGCGGGCCCAGACCTTCGCCGAGGCCTGGGACGCCGAATTCATCTCGGCGGGCGACGCCGGTCACATCAATGTGGACAGCGGCCACGGCGAGTGGGAGGAAGGGGAGATCCTGCTCGGGGAGGCCCTGCACGCATGGACGCCGCCAGACATCGTCCGGTTCTGAGGGCAGTCACAACGTAAAAGCGCCTGATGGACTTCAGTTCCATCAGGCGCTTTTACGTTTGGACCGCAGGGTTCAGTTGGCGCTGACGCTCTCGCTGGTGGCCGCGGCCGGAGCGGACGTGGCGTACTTGTCGAGCAGGGCCTCGAAGGCGCGCTTGGGCTGGGCGCCGACGACGCCCTCGACCGGCTGGCCGTCCTTGAAGAGGATCAGGGTGGGGATGCTCATCACGCGGTACTGGCCCTGCGTGACAGGGTTGTCGTCCACGTTCAGCTTGCCGACCTTGACCCGGCCCTCGTACTGGCCGGCGAGTTCCTCGATGACCGGCGCGATGATGCGGCACGGGCCGCACCACGGGGCCCAGAAGTCCACCAGGGTCAGGCCCTCACTGATTTCGCTGGTAAAGGTGCTGTCGCTCAGTTCCACAGGCTTCATGCCTCGCACTATACGCCGCGAGTACCCCCCCCGGCTATACGCGGGATGGGATCACGCTAACACTGCGTTCATGCCGCCCCGCGTGGGTGGCGGCCAAGAATGTACCCTGACCCATGCTCCCGGTGTTCTCCGCCGACCCCCAGGTCCAGGCCGCGTTCCAGCGGGGGGCCGAACTGTTCGGCGCCGGTCAGTGGTGGGAAGCGCACGAGGCGTGGGAGGAGCCGTGGGCACGGGCACAGGGGCAGGAGCGCGACTTCCTGCAGGCGCTGATCCTGCTGGCGGCAGCGCTGCACAAGCGCTGGCACCACGGCAGCACGGCGCACCGCAACCTCTACAAGGCCGACGCGTACCTGGCCCGCCTGCCCCGCGTGTATGCCGGCGTCGATCTGGGCGCGCTGCGCGAGGACGTCTGGGCGGCGCTGCACGATCCCGCGCGGCGGCCCCAGGTGCTGCCTGCCGATTGAGCGTCCGCGCGCTCCTCCGGTATCCTGGGGCACCGCCTGCACGGCGCCCATGACGATATTGGCATGACATTGTTCGCAGTTCAGGGCGACCGACCAGCCCACGGAGGACCTTATGGAACGCATTGCCCTCTTTATTGATGGCGCGAACGTGTACGCCGCCGCCAAACGCCTCGGCTGGAATTTCGACCACCGCAAGATCCTGGAGTACTTCTCGTCCGGCGGGGCGCTGTACAACGCCTTTTACTACACGGCGGTGCCCACACCCATCGACGACAAGCAAAAGCGCTTCACGGACGCCCTGACGTACATGGGCTACACCGTCCGCACCCGGCCCCTGCGCGAGATGACCGACGACTCCGGCGAGACCTCGCGCCGCGCGAACCTGGATATCGAGATCGTCACGGACCTACTCACGACGGCCGACCGGTACGACACCGCCGTGCTGCTGACCGGCGACGGAGACTTTGAGCGCCCGGTGGAGGTGCTGCGCGCGCGCGGCAAGCGCGTGGTCGTCGCGAGCATCGCCGAGATGACCAGCTATGAGCTGCGCAACGCCGCCGACGCCTACGTGGATTTCAAGGACATCCGAGAGTACGTCGAGCGCCCCGGCTACCGCCTGCCCAGCGACCACCGCGGGTCCGGCGAGCAGCGCGGCGCGGAGAGCCGCCCGTACTACGTGTCCACCGCCCTGACGGACAGCGATGAGCGCTGACCCGGCGGGCGGCGAACCCGGCGTTCCGGCGACCGTCGCCGCGCTGCCCGTGGCTCTGGACGCGGCGGGCGGGGACCATGGCGCGCCGCCGAACGTCGAGGGCGCGGTCGAGGCCGCCCGCGCGGGCGTGAACGTCCTGCTCGTCGGGGACCGGGTCCGGCTGCACGCGGAGCTCGGCAGGCACCCCGGCAGCGCCAGCCTGCCGCTGGAGGTCGTGCACGCCGACGACGCGATCGGCATGGACGAGCACGCCACCGACGTCCGCAGCCGCCCGCAGGCGAGCATCAACATCTGCACGCGGCTGGTCAAGGAGGGCCGGGCCAGCGCGGCCGTCTCGATGGGCCACTCCGGCGCGACCATGGCGTCCGCGCTGCTCACGCTGGGCCGCCTGAAGGGCGTGGACCGCCCGGCGATCCTGACGCACCTGCCGGCCCGCGGGGGCTTCACGACCATGCTCGACGTGGGCGCCAATGCCGACGTGCGCCCGGCGTACCTCGCGCAGTGGGCGCAGCTCGCGACCGTGTACCTGCGCGTGCTGGAGGGCCGCGAGCAGCCCACGGTGGGCCTGCTGAGCATCGGCGAGGAGGATCACAAGGGCAGCGCGCTGGTGCTGGAGGCGCACGCCCTGCTGCGCGAGCTGCACGGCCACGGCGTGAACTTCCACGGGAACATCGAGGGCCGCGACATCTTCCTGGGCACCACCGACATCGTGGTCACGGACGGTTTCACCGGGAACGTGTGCCTGAAACTCGCGGAGGGCGAGGCGAAGGTGATGTTCGGGTGGGTGCGCGACGCCATTCAGAGCAGTGTGCGCGGCAAGCTGGGCGGCCTGCTGGTGCGGCCCGCGCTGCGCGGCCTGGCCGACCGCATGGACCCCAGCACCTACGGCGCGAGCATCCTGATCGGGGTGCGCGGCCTGACCTTCATCGGGCACGGCAGTGCCGACGCGCGCGCGGTGAAAAACGCCCTGCTGCGCGCCGCCCGCGCGCACGAGGCCGGCCTGGTGCCGCGTCTGGAGGCGGCCTTCCGCCCGGCAGTCCCCACCCCCTGATCCCCCGCCCGGCGGTGGCGGCCACCCCTTGGCCTCTCAGGAGCGATGTGAAATGCTCGGCGGATGTGGTCTGACCTCCTGATCCAATTTCAGAAACCGCAGGTGTGGCTGGGTCTGGCACTGACCCTGCTGGTCGCCTACGCCCTGTACCGCTTCGGGCACACGCTGCTGAAACTTCTCGAACACCATGTCGGTGTGCACTTCCGCCGCGGTCTGGACGCGCTGTGGCTGCTCGTGGTGGTGGTCGGCTGGCTGTCGGTCGCCACCACCATCATGGCGCTCAGCAGCGTGCCGGTGCTTTATGACCTCGGGCAGGACATCGTGGGCGGCTTCCGGCACAGCGCCGGACAGTTCCTGGTGGTGTTTGCCATGGCCCTGATCGCGTGGAACCTGATCGGTACCCTGAGCCGCCGCATCGTCGCGGACGAGGAATTCAACCGCCGCACCGTGCGGGTACAGACCCTCAAGGGCGTCGTCGAGAGCACCCTGCGCGTGATCGTCGTGGTGATCGCCCTGATCTCGGCGCTGCAGGCGCTGGGCATCAACCCCACCGGGCTGCTCGCGGGGGTCTCGGTGTTCGGGCTGGCGGTCGGCTTCGGCGCGCAGAGCCTGATCAAGGACGTCTTCAACGGCTTTTTCATCCTGCTCGAGGACCAGTATGGCGTGGGCGACGTGATCACCGTGAACAGCGGCCAGCTGTCCGGCGGCGTGGAGCGCGTGAACCTGCGCGTGACCGCCCTGCGCGCGCTGGACGGCACGGTGCACATCGTCCCGAACGGGCAGATCAACACCGTCAGTGTGAGCAGCAAGGACTGGTCGCGGGTGGTGGCCGAGGTGGACGTCACCTACGCCGCGAACATCAACGACGCGCTGCGCGTGCTGGAACGCGTCAGCAATGAGATCTACGAGGACCAGGAGTGGAATCACTTCTTCCTCGAGAAGCCCGAGATGCAGGGCGTCACGCAGCTTGCCCCGGACGGCGTGACGCTGCGCGCCCTGTTCAAGGTCCAGCCCAAGAGCCAGTACGCGATCGGCCGCGAATTCAACCGCCGTATCAAGATCGCGATGGACCAGAGCAGGATCGAGATTCCCTTCCCTCAGCGCAGCCTGAACTTCGGCACGTCACCCATCGAGGTGCGCCTGACCCGCGCCGAGTCCACGCCGGTGCCGAAGGACCTCGCGGCCCAGGACCGCCAGAACACGCCCGTCAAGCCCAGCCTGACCCGCGACGAGGAGCCCGGCGAACTGACGTCGTGAGCGCTGGGCTCAGGCCGGCAGAGGGCTGGCCGGGCCGGTCGGCGGCACGGCGGGCGGCAGCGGGTCCAGCGTGCCGCCCGCCAGCAGCGTGCTGAACTCCTCGCCGCTGAGGGTCTCGCGCTGCATCAGCACGGCCACGATCTCGTGCACGCGGTGGAGCTGTTCCTGCACCAGTGAAAGCGCGCGGCCATACGCGGCGTCGATCAGCGACCGGACATCCTCGTCAATGTGCTGTGCGGTCACCTCGCTCATGGGGGAGAGCTGCGGACCGCCGCCCAGGTAGCTGCCCTCGTCGGACGCAAAGGCCACCTTGCCGATGCGGTCGCTCATGCCCCACTCGGTCACCATGCGCCGGGCGATGCCGGTCGCCTGCTGGAAATCGTTCTGCGCGCCGGTCGTGACCTCGCCGTACACGACCTCCTCGGCCGCGCGGCCGGCCAGCGCGACCACGATCATGTCCTCCAGCGCGGGCCGGGTGACGTGCAGGCGGTCGTCGGCGTCCGGCATCATGTACCCGGCCGCCCGGCCGCGCGGCACGACCGTCAGCTTCGCCACCCGGTTGGCGTGGGGTAACAGTTGAGCGGCGAGGGCATGGCCGACCTCGTGGTAGGCGGTGACCTTGCGGTCGGCTTCGCGCACCACCATCGAGCGCCGTTC